>DATMYT010000186.1:0-8716 GCA_035560855.1 Negativicutes bacterium
GTTTTCCACCATAGGCGCCGAAAACAATGCGCCGCCGAGAGAAGGAAGAAACCCCAAAAACGCCGGCATACCAGCCAACAAAAACTTATCGCTGAGTAAATGCGCCCGGGCGGCAGTCATCACCTCGTTCAGTAATCCACTGGTGCGAAGCTGAAATTCCAGACACATAACAAAATATAAAGCCCCGAGAATTTCCCAAGTATTAAAGTTTTGTAAAGTTCCGCGAATTGCTCCGAGAAAAAGTTCCGGCGTAGACCATGTAAGCAACTGCAATAACAAAGATCCCGCAAGCATTGCATGCCCGATCTCGACCCGACGATGCAGTAAGACCACGACGGTGGACAAGGTAATCAAAATAATGGCCACGGACTGCATAAAAAGGCTTGCCTCCCCGCCAAACGCGCTACATTTGAATAAAAAATACCGTTTCAATTGTCCCAGATTTACGTGCTTTTGTCCAATTTATTGCAACGATGCAGGAATCCTCCGGGAAAAGGTGAATAAAAAACTATAGGATAAGGTTCATTTCTCCTCAAACTTAGCAGGAGAACATACAACCTTGTCGAAAGAATATCCTTGTAGTAGATTTGTCAGACAAGATTAAAAATTGACAGGAGGAACTATTCATGGCTATTAAAGTGGGAATCAACGGGTTTGGTCGTATCGGTCGCAATGCGTTCCGGGCAGCTCTAGGAAATCCTGATGTCGAAATTATTGCTGTAAACGATCTGACGGATGCCGCAACTCTGGCACACTTGCTCAAATACGATTCCGTTCACGGGAAATTGAACGCCGAAGTTAAAGTTGAAAAAGACACCATCGTCGTCAATGGCAAGGCCATCAAAGTCTTGGCCGAAAGAGACCCGGCACTGCTTCCATGGGGAACACTCGGTGTGCAAGTTGTCGTAGAATCTACCGGTCGCTTCACGGAAGCTTCCAAAGCCGCCGCCCATATCAAGGCCGGCGCGAAAAAAGTCATTATCTCCGCCCCTGCCAAAGGAGAAGATATTACCATCGTTATGGGCGTCAACGAAGGCAAATATGACGCCGCCAAACACAATATCATTTCTAACGCGTCCTGCACTACCAACTGCTTGGCTCCAATGGCTAAAGTCATCCATGAATCTTTTGGTATTAAACACGGTATGATGACCACTGTCCACTCCTATACCAATGACCAGATGATTCTGGACCTGCCGCACAGTGATCTGCGCCGGGCCCGTGCTGCTGCTCTGTCGATCATTCCGACGACAACCGGCGCCGCCAAGGCCGTTGCTCTTGTTCTGCCGGAACTGAAAGGCAAATTGAACGGGTTTGCTCTGCGAGTCCCAACTCCCAATGTATCACTTACTGATCTCGTTGCGGAAATGGAAAAGCCCGTTACGGTCGAAGAGGTAAACGCCGCGCTGAAAGCTGCCGCCAATGGTCCGCTTAAAGGAATTCTTGACTACTGTGACGAGCCCCTGGTATCAAAGGATTTCAACGGCAATGCTCATTCCTGCATCGTAGATGCCCTGTCCACCATGGTCGTAGATGGAACGCAACTCAAAGTCATCGGCTGGTATGACAACGAATGGGGATATTCCAACCGCGTCATCGACTTGATCGCTTATATCGGCAAGAAGGGCCTATAGGAGGAATCGACCGTGAACAAAAAAACGGTCCGCGATGTCGACTTCAAAGGCAAACGCGTCTTTGTGCGTGTCGACTACAATGTACCTATGGACAAGGCAGGAAAAATCACGGACGATACTCGTATCCGCGCTACCCTGCCAACACTGAATTTTTTATTGGATCAAGGCGCTTCGCTCGTTCTGGCGGCTCATTTGGGCCGCCCGAAGGGCGCTCCCGCGCCCGAATTCACTCTTGCGCCAGTAGCCATTCATCTTTCATCCCTATTAGGACGCGAAGTGAAGTTCGCCGCCGACTGTGTCGGGCCTGTGGCTGAATCCGCCGCAGGGGCTCTGAAATCGGGCGAAGTGTTGATGCTCGAAAATCTTCGTTTCCATGCAGAAGAAGAAAAGAATGACCCTGCCTTTGCCAAGGGGCTGGCCGCACTGGCCGACATTGCAGTTAATGACGCGTTTGGGGTGTCCCATCGGGCACATGCTTCGGTAGAAGGCATTACCAAGTTCATCCCAACGGTCGCTGGCCTCCTGATGGAGAAGGAACTTGACTTTCTCGGTCGCGCCGTCACCGAACCCGATCGTCCCTATGCAGCGATTATCGGCGGCGCAAAGGTATCCGACAAAATCGGCGTGATCGCCAATCTGCTCACCAAAGTTGATGTTCTGCTTATCGGTGGCGGGATGGCCAATACGTTCTTTGCCGCTCAAGGATATGCTATCGGCAAGTCCTTGGTAGAGACCGATAAAATCCCCCTCGCCAAAACGTTGCTCACCCAAGCAAAAGAAAGCGGAGTCAAACTGCTACTGCCGTCCGACGTGGTGGTTGCCGACAAGTTCGCAGCTGACGCCGCTCACCGTGTGACAGCAGTCGATTCAATCGGTCCTGACGAAATGGCTCTGGATATTGGTCCAGCTACCAGCGCAGCTTTTGCTCTCGCTCTTGTAGGCGCCAAAACCATTGTCTGGAATGGACCGATGGGAGTATTCGAGATGGACGCTTTTGCAAAGGGAACCGAAGCCGTAGCCCGGGCAGTGGCAAATTCGGATGCTGTTAGTATCGTAGGCGGAGGAGACTCTGTCGCAGCACTGGAAAAAGTCGGGTTAGCCGACTCCATTACTCATATCTCCACCGGCGGCGGAGCTTCGCTGGAATTTCTTGAAGGCAAAATTTTACCAGGCGTTGCTGCTCTATCCAATAAATAAAAACAGGAAGTGACGAACCTCTTGAACAATAAAAGAATGCCGGTCATCGCCGGTAACTGGAAAATGTATAAAACTGTCGAAGAGGCCCTTGCACTGGTTCAAGAACTAAAAGCGTTGGTTTCTAAAGCTACTGGGCGCGAAATTGTGGTCTGCCCGCCTTTTACTGCACTGGCTGCAGTAAAACCAATACTTGCGGGAACCAACATCAAATTGGGCGCGCAAAACCTGAATTGGGAGACGCAAGGCGCCTTTACAGGTGAAATTTCCGCCTCCATGCTCAAGGACGTCGGTTGCGAATATGTAATCATCGGTCATTCGGAACGTCGTCAGTTTTTTGCCGAAACAGATGAAAACGTTAACCGCAAACTGAAAGCAGCATTGGCTGCTGGCTTGGTTCCAATCGTCTGTGTCGGAGAGTCTCTCTCCGAACGCGAAGCAGGTATCACTTCAACTGTAGTAAGCCGTCAGGTCAAGCTTGGGCTGGCCAGTCTTTCTCCTGACGAAGCAAAATCCATCATCATCGCCTATGAGCCGATTTGGGCGATTGGCACCGGTCGGACCGCCTCGGCGGCAGATGCTAATGCCATGTGTTCATTTATTCGACTCACTTTGACAGGCATGCTTGGCACTTCAGTTGCAGATGCCATGCGTATTCAATATGGTGGCAGCGTAAAACCTGATAACGTTGACGAATTAATGGCAACATCCGACATTGACGGCGCCCTGGTCGGCGGAGCCAGCCTCAAGGCTGCCGACTTCGCTCGTATTGTCAACTTTGCCGCTACGAAGCAATAAGAGGAGCGAAAGCATCTTGGCGCATTTAAAATCGCCGATTCTGCTTACGATATTGGATGGATGGGGCATCGGTCGAGCCGATGACCCATCCAATGCAATTGTACAGGCCGGCACTCCCAACATTTCTCGTTTAATGGCTACCTATCCATCGACTGCGCTCGCCTGTTCCGGCGAGGCTGTTGGTTTACCCGACGGCCAGATGGGGAACTCGGAAGTTGGTCACTTGAACATTGGCTCAGGACGAGTCGTGTATCAGGAACTGACCCGGATATCCAAGGCAATTCGGGATGGTGATTTTTTCACCAACCCAGTACTGCTGGACATCATGCGTCAGGTAAAAGCTTCGGGTCGAGCTCTACATTTGATGGGCCTGCTTTCTGACGGCGGGGTCCATAGTCATCTCACGCACGTGGTCGCCTTACTGGAGTTGGCACACCGACAAGGGATCGAACACGTCTATGTGCATGCATTTTTGGATGGACGGGATACCGCCCCATCTTCCGCCAATAATTTCGTGGACGCGCTGGAAGTAAAAATGCAAGAAATCGGAACTGGCCGTATCGCAACCATTATTGGGCGATATTATGCCATGGACCGTGACAAGCGCTGGGATCGCACAGAACGAGCCTATGCCGCCTTGGTCTATCGTGAAGGACTCCATTCTGTTTCTGCACATCAAGCAGTAGAAGACTCATATGCCCGCGGTGAGACGGATGAGTTTGTGCAACCGACCATCGTCTCCACCTGTCCTGACTGTGGCATCCAAGCCAACGATGGGATTATATTTTTTAATTTCCGACCCGACCGCGCCCGTCAATTGACCCGCGCTTTCATTTTTTCGGACTTTAATGATTTCACCCGTCGTAATGGTTATTTCCCAATTCATTATGTTTCCCTGACCCAATACGATGAAAAATTTCCTGTGCCGGTAGCGTTTCCCCCTCAGTATCTGAAAGACACTCTCGGGGAAATTTTTAGCCGAAATGGTCTAACCCAACTCCGCATTGCCGAAACAGAAAAATATGCGCATGTGACCTATTTTTTCAACGGCGGAGAGGAAATTCCCACAGAAGGTGAAGATCGTCAGCTTATTCCTTCACCCAAAGTCGCTACCTATGATCTGCAACCCGAGATGAGTGCGCTGGCTTTGACCGATGCTATTTTAGCGGCAATTCAGTCGCGCAAATATGATCTAATCATCTGCAACTATGCCAATGGCGACATGGTCGGTCATACCGGTATCATGTCTGCCGTACTGAAGGCAGTCAAAACTGTAGATGAGTGCGTGGGTCGTTTAGCGACCGCCATGTTGGAGCAAGAAGGCGCCATGCTTATCACCGCCGATCATGGCAATGCAGACATGATGGTAGATCCTATCACCGGCGAACCTTTTACCCAGCACACTACCAATGAGGTTCCTCTCACACTGGTCTCCGATTCCCACAAAAACTGTAGTCTACATCATGGCATTCTGGCCGACATTTCTCCTACCATACTGGACTTGGCCGGATTGTCGCAACCTGAATCTATGACTGGTCGTAGCCTAATAAAAAAATAAAAAAGAGGTGTTCTGCATGATTATTGAAGACGTATTTGCCCGTGAAATCCTCGATTCCCGCGGCAATCCAACGATTGAAGTTGATGTAGTTCTTGAAGATGGATCGATGGGACGAGCCGCCGTTCCTTCCGGAGCATCTACAGGAACCCATGAAGCCGTCGAATTACGCGATGGTGAACAAGCGCGTTACATGGGCAAGGGCGTACGCCAGGCCGTTGACAACGTTAACTGCGAAATCGGGCCGGAGCTTGTCGGTATGGATGCTTTAGACCAAGTCGCTATTGATCAGGCTATGATTGAACTGGATGGCACCCCAAACAAAGGCCGTCTCGGCGCAAATGCCATTCTTGGGGTTTCCATGGCTGTCGCCAAAGCCTCTGCAATTTCCCTCGGCATGCCTCTATACCAGTATCTTGGCGGATTCAACGCCAAACGCCTGCCGGTTCCCATGATGAATATTCTCAACGGCGGCAAGCATGCGGACAACAACGTAGACATTCAGGAATTCATGATCATGCCGGTAGGAGCCAATTCCTTCGCCGATGCGCTCCGCATGTCCGTCGAAGTATACCACTCTCTGAAATCAGTACTCAAAGCAAAAAATCTTAACACTGCCATCGGTGACGAAGGTGGATTTGCCCCTGACCTCAAGTCCAACGAAGAAGCTATCCAGGTTATTATTGCCGCCATCGAAAAAGCTGGTTACGAGCCCGGCAAACAGATTTGTATCGCACTCGACACCGCAGCGTCCGAAATCTATAAAGACGGCAAATATCACCTGGAAGGTGAAGGCGTCGTGAAAACCTCCGCTGAAATGGTGGATTTCTATGTCAAACTGGCAGAAAAATATCCGATTATCTCAATTGAAGATGGTCTGGCCGAAGATGACTGGGACGGCTGGAAGCTGATGACCGAAAAACTTGGCCACAAAGTGCAGATCGTTGGCGATGACCTGTTCGTCACAAATACCGAACGTTTAGCCCGCGGCATCGCGACAGGAACGGCCAATTCCGTTCTGATTAAAGTCAACCAAATTGGAACTTTGACCGAAACTTTCGACACTATTGAAATGGCCAAACGGGCTGGTTATACCGCAGTCGTTTCCCATCGTTCCGGAGAAACGGAAGATGCAACTATCGCCGATATCGCCGTAGCAACCAATGCCGGACAGATCAAAACCGGCGCACCCGCCCGTACTGATCGCGTGGCTAAGTACAACCAGTTGCTCCGCATAGAAGAAATGCTTGGAGACACCGCACAATTTGGCGGCCCTGGTGTTTTCTACAATTTGAAGAAATAACTTCGAGTATACATCAGTATCTTTTCATTTTGACCGGGTAATAACCCCGGTCTTTTTTTATCGTCTTTTCCATAGGCTGCGAAATAATTGTCATAAAATTGATTGTCAATGCGAAACTGCTTGTGATAAAATGTATAAGTAAAGTTAGGGGGGTGCCGAAATTTTGATTACAGCATTGATGATTCTGGAAGCGATCATCTCGATCGCGTTGATTGCCGTAGTGGTTCTCCAGTCCGGGAAAAGCGCCGGCTTATCCGGAGCGATTGCCGGTGGAGCCGAAACACTGTTCGGCGGTAAGAAAAAAGGTATGGATGAACTGTTGACCAAAGCTACCATGATATTGGGCGCACTATTCGGAGTAGTCACCCTGTCACTGGTTCGCTTGATGCAGTAACCAATCCTGGTTCTAAAAGTGGCGGCGCAAATCGTGCCGCCACTTTTTTTCTTAGCTATAAGAATGCCTATTTCATTTAAACCGCCTTTCAAAGATACTTCCTCCCCGGCAATGAACCTCCTCATCAAATTGATGACGGTTGTCTCACTGTGCGTATGACAAAAAAACGCAACCCCATAAAACGGGGTTGCGTTTTTTTACATCATCTGTTCTTCTGCTCTGGCAGCTTCGACCAATGGCGGCACCACCTGTTTCTTCCTCGACATCGTGCCTGGCAATACAAAGGTTGTCCCAGCATCTTCTTCCCCAAAAGCTCGGCGTAACAAGCTTACTGGACGACCGGCATGCAGGAGATGCGTCGTTTCCTGCAAAATATCCGTGACCATCAACAGCGCCAAATCATAGCCCTCTTTCTGACGGACTGTCGATAATGCCCCCCCCAGTTCTTCCCATCGATTGACCAGCATGTCCGCCGCGTCCATCACCGAGATCTGACTGATCGACACTCGATAATCTGCAATCTGATATTCCTTCAGATCATACCGTATAATCTCCTCTGGCTCCAATCCGTTGAATCTGGACCCTGCCCGCAGCACAGCCATCCCGAATTCCTGCAGATCAACCTCGGCCAGCACTGCCAACTGTTCGGCCATCTCCATGTCTTGCGGCGTAGAGGTAGGCGATTTAAACAGCAACGTATCCGATAGTATCCCTGCCAACAAAAGGCCTGCTATGTCCCGTGACATTTCAACATTTCGATGCCAGTGCATGCTGGCGACAATCGTCGATGTCGACCCGACCGGATCATGCCGAATAAAAATCGGTTCCCCTGTTTCCAAGCCTCCCAATCGGTGATGATCAACGATTTCAACAATATGAGCTTCCTCAATCCCGGCCACGGCTTGAGTCTTTTCGTTGTGATCCACCAGAATTATTTTTTCACGCTCCGGCACGATTAATCGGTCTCTGTTTATCATGCCGATTATTTTTCCATTCTCAGTGACCGGATAGTTACGGAATCGGGTCCGCACTGTCGTCTCCCGAACATCATTGACCAAATCCGCAGGGCGGAAGGAAACGACCTTTCCCTGCATAACCACGCGAACTGGTATGCTCTGGTTGATCAAGCGAGCGGCCGAATAAGTGTCAAAATGAGTTTGGAACACCAGCGTTCCACGACTGGCAGCCGCTTCCCTCAGCGCATTGCCCGCGGGAGCATTTCCTGTCAGCACCAATGCGTCAATCCCGCATTCAAGCAAGGCGAGTTGCGCTTCTTCCCGGTCTCCGGCAAGCGCAATATCCCCCTCCCCTATCAATTTTCGGAAAGTTTCCGCTTTGGCGGCGGCAATCCATATTTTACCGCGAACCACGCGGTCTATTTCGCCATGCACCTCGATTTTTCCGTCCAGAACAGCCAGTATTCCTCGCAACGTTACGCCAGCCGAAGCCAAATCCGGCATTTCCAGCTCCTCAAAATAACGACGCGCCAAGTCGCCAAGTGAAACGATTCCAAGCAACCCACCTTTTTCATCGATTACAGCAGCCGATTTACCACTGCTCTCCCGCATCAATTGTCCCAACTCACGAATCGTCTGATCGGGGCGGATCGTAACTGTAACCGGTGACATGATGTCCCGTGCCCGGGGATATAAATCTGGAATCAGAACCGGGGGCTCCACGCCAAAATACTCCAGAACAAACCGGGTTTCTGCATTGATTTTGCCAGCTCTGGCTGCTACAGCCGGCTCGCCCAATGCCTGTTTCAAATGGGCATAGCCAATCGCCGCGCAAATCGAATCCGTATCCGGGTTGCGATGCCCTATCACATACAATGGTCT
>DATMYT010000187.1:0-4511 GCA_035560855.1 Negativicutes bacterium
TGCAAATACTTAACAACGGTTTCGGGGAGACCATAGCATTTCATTTTTCGAAAAGTAAAAAAGAAAATGACGGTGCGTTTAATGCGCATTGGTATGTGTGCGATCAACTTCGCAATTGGCTTGTTGAACAGCAGTATCTGAGAGCACAGAATATTGAAGAAGTTGCCCTTGAGGTCGTTTCGTTGTCGGTGGCAGATTCGAGAGTGGTGACCAACGAAACGCTTGCGTTTCTAAACTGGCTTCGCCGCTTTACGGATGGTATCGGTGCAAACATGGCAGCATCAACAGGAAACAGCGATTCTCATGAAAGTACAAGTTAAAGCGCTGCTCAATCGGGACCCCAAAGGGCTCTGGCGAGTAAAACCGATCGATGCGCCAAAGCATGAAAAAGGAGACGTTGTTCCCCAAGGCTTGAGAGATCGTTTTACAGATGCGTATGATGGAAAACGGGTTACTGTGGAGAAGGTTGATGGCAAGATCGTCAAGGTGGTAGTGGAAGGTGAGTCTTTGCCAGCAATCTCAAAACAGGACTTTTCAGTACCAGTCACTGTAACAGATTCCCCACGGCCAACCGCCGCGCTATCGGCTTCTATTGCCGTAGACGGTGACAATGGCCGATCATGTGCTGTTTTAGCATATCGATGTGCTGAGGCAGCTAAAGGCATGGGCAAAGAGTACAAAAACCATGCAAAGACCCTCCCCTTGATGATCCGTATCAACGGTCTTGGAGCAACGCTGGCATTCCTGAAAAGCAAGGAACGCAATAAAGGTCCTCACTTTGAAAGATTATATCTGGATCTTGTAGGTTATTTGAGTCTTACACAGACAGGACTCAGTGGTGGAGATTTTTCTGAAAGAATCGCTGACTGTGATTCCGCTGAAATCATGTTTCTTACCAAAGAAGCTCTGGTATTTCTCGCCTGGCTTCGCCGTTTTGCCGAAGGTTTAATTCAGGAATGAAATGAGCAATACAAAGGGGCAAACGAAAAGAGCTGTCGAGCACGGTTCTATTCATGAGCAATTGCTGAACATGGGTTATGCCGCCCCTGATCAGGTGATAGACGCAAGCGAGAACCTTGTACAGCAAAATGCCCAAATTCAGGAGATGTTTAATATTGGTCAGACACGCTTGCCCAGAGATACGAGAGA
This sequence comes from Negativicutes bacterium, assembly GCA_035560855.1. GTDB lineage: Bacteria > Bacillota > Negativicutes > UBA1444 > UBA1444 > UBA1444. The sequence continues at coordinate 1,150 of DATMYT010000187.1, forward strand.
TGTGTTGGGAAATACTGAGCCAGAAAATTTTGCCTTGAAACTTAACCGGCAGGTCTTTTGGTGTCAGGATAAAAAAAAGACACAAAAGCCGATTCTGTTCAAGAAAGAGAAGGACAGTACGTATCGGGTGCGGTTTGAATTCGACCGGACACTTATAAAGGAGATATCGGAAAGGCAGTTGTCCGCCATACAAAACCTGGGTTTGAAATGCAATGTGATGGATTTCAAGATCGACTGGCGTCTTGTTGTCGGCCTCGGCAATGAGTCAGTGTATGAAACATCAATGACGCTTCATCACGTTTACGGTTTCCCGTATATCCCTGCCAGTGCAGTGAAGGGTGTTGTCAGGAGTTGGATTATTACAGAGTTATTTGGCGAACATGTGGGTGCTGATGGCAAGCAAATCCTTGATTTCAAACACGCTGAAGAACGAGCCATGAAAAACAATGGTTTTCGGGATCTATTCGGTGATACTGATGTCGCTGGAAAAATCAGCTTTTTCGACGCATTTCCAGTTACGGTCCCGAAAATCGATATTGATATCATGAATCCCCATTATGGGGAATACTATGCCGACCAGGCAGGATTAACAGCTCCTGCAGACTACCTGACTCCGGTTCCCATACCGTTTCTGACTGTGAAGGATGCCATTTATCGCTTTGTTCTTGGCGTCAGAACGGATGCTAATGATGTCATGCGTGACGACAGCCTCAATGGTCAGGGTTGTTCGAGTCTGGAGGTTGCAAGCAAATGGCTTGAAAATGCGTTGACCAAACACGGTATCGGAGCGAAAACTGCGGTTGGCTATGGTTATATGACACTGCAGAAGTGAAGGTCATAGGGTCATCAAAAACCGAACGAAGATCGTAATCGACTATGCATGCCATTACTTTTACTTGTGAAATCATTACTCCCATGTTTATTGCCGGAACGGATAGTTTTACGCCGGAACTTCGCGCCCCTTCGATTAAGGGGGCACTTCGTTTCTGGTGGCGGGCCATGCATGGTGATATGGCCGTAGCGGCATTGAAGCTGGAAGAGTCAAGGATTTTTGGTGGGGGTGGAGATCACGGGATGCGAAGTAACGTTGTGATCGCCGTCAATCACCGTCATGTAGATATACAGAGGAATGAACAAATCGGAATAGGGCAACAGTCCGGTATCGGATATCTGTTGTATTCTTCAATGTTTATGCAGAAGCGGGATTGCATCAGACCTGGTTCAAGATTTACGATATCCTTTTCATCTTATTCTCTCGAATCACTTGAGACGACAGTCAAAGCATTCGCATGCCTTGTTTATTTCGGAGGTTTGGGAAGCCGCTCCAGAAGGGGAGGCGGCTCTCTATTCGTTGAGGCCTGGGACGGAACAGCTAAAGAGCACTTAGAAAACGTTCTCAAAGTATTTAATACTACCGGGATTGATACCAGCGAGAAACTAAAAGTGCATATCGAAAACCATATCAGGCCTTTTCTTGGCAGTTCTCCCGCTATCGGGAGTTATTCTGCCCTCAACGGCGCATCATTGTATGTGCTGAAGCCAAAAACGGACTGGAAAAAAGCGCTTGAAGAGATAGGGTTAAAGTTCAAAACAGTACGAAACCGAATACAGTCAGATATCGGGGGCACTCCCAACTTCGGTATCCCGATCCGGCACAAGAGTGGTCTAATGATGATCGCAGGGATAACATATCAAGATCGCAATTCTGAATGGAAAGCAAAGGAAAGTTCTGACCGTCGAGCTTCTCCGCTTATCATCAAGCTCATCAAAACAAACGATCAATGTTTTTTTCCGATAGCACTACACCTTCAAGGGGAACTGCTTAAGGACAGTGTGAAAATTGTCGATAAAAAAGCAGCTGATTGGAGCAAGGATGGGAGAATTTACCGGGAAATGACAGCTGATGATAGCTACATAAAAACGAATTTTCTTGATACACTTAAGGAACTGCCAACCACCTTATGAACGGCTATTTTTGTACTCTGACAATTAAAGCTGCTAATAGTATGATCCGCGAAGGGTTATTTGACAGGCTTTTTGGCGCTTCATCTTTGATGCTCCGAAGTTGCCAGAGTGATAATTGGTGATTTCCCCCATTTTTCTTTTTCTCAAGACATGCGCATAACACTCGAACTCTCACACCGGAAGTCGTTTGTGACGCTGCCGATAAACAATTCCTACCTGCTGTCCTCTCTTATTTATAACATCGTTGATCGCAGTTCAAGCGAGTATGCGGAGCGGTTGCATGAGCAGGGGTATCGGCTGGAAAATCGGGCGTTCAAATTGTTTACTTATTCACCTGTATATCCTGGGCATCGGCGGAAGTGGGTGATTCATGAGAATGGTTCGATGAGTACGGGTGAGCGTCTGCTGCATTTTACCATATCGTCCCCGAAAGAGGAGTTTGTCGAGCATCTGATACTTGGGCTTCTGCATGAGCCGGTGGTTTCTATCGGGAATGAGCGGTTTCGTGTTGAGACGGTCAGAAAACTGGATGTTCCGGATTTTTCGGATGACATGCGATTTATCATGCTCTCTCCTCTTGTCTGCACTACGAAGCAGGCTGAGGATCGGTATCCGCAGTTTCTTTTTCCCGGCGATCCGGATTTCAGGCGGGTGCTGAAGGATAATCTTTGCCGAAAGTACCAGACTCTTTACGGCAAATCGTTCAAGTGCGGTGAAGGCGATATTATGTTAGAACTCGATCCTGCCTATGCGGAACGGATGAATGGGCACCTGCATAAGTTGATCACCATCAAGGAAGGGCGTTCGGACGAGACTAAAATCAAGGGTTCGTTTGCACCGTTTCAAATCAAGGCTCCAGCCGAACTTCTTGAAGTCGGCTATGAATGCGGGTTCGGAGAGAAGAATTCCCAGGGGTTTGGTATGGTTAAGGTCGATACCCGCCATGAATGATATCTGTTCTCTTTTCGCTCATGATCCTGCAGGAATTTATCGAGGGCGATATCTCCGGAATCTCAAAATTTTCGCCTGGTTCCCGGCATGCCTTTCGGGCTCGCAAAAGAGATGAAATTCCCCTGGTCCACGTCCTCCTTTTTCCTTCTTGAGCGTTTTGGCAATGCGCGTACGGTAGTGAGCGTCAGATTTTGCATCTTCAGAAAAAGAGTCCCCTTAAAATGAAGGAACTTCTGAGGATCATAACTGGCATAAGGCTCGATGAACCATGGTGGCTGGTGTTGCTGCCGTTGGCGGTTCTTGTCGCGGTCATTTGGCGGTTTTATGGCAGGAAGGATCGGCCGGGCGTGCTTTTTCCTTCGGTCGATGCGCTGCGTCTGGCCGGATTTGCCGCAAATCCACTGGTTTCGAAGCTTCCGGCCGGGATCCGTTGGACGGCCCTGGTT
>DATMYT010000188.1:0-6470 GCA_035560855.1 Negativicutes bacterium
CCACGGGAAAGTCCTCTCGTCCCTTGCGGATGTAGAGGGCTTTATTTATTTGGAGGTGTAACTTTGGATTATTCAAAAACACTGAATCTGCCACAGACGGAATTCCCAATGCGGGCAAATCTGCCGGAGCGCGAACCGCAGATGCTCAAGTACTGGCAGGATGAAAAAATTTATGAAAAAAAACAGGCGGCTTCTGCAGGCCGACCAAAATTCATTTTGCATGACGGACCGCCTTATGCCAATGGAAACATTCATATTGGCACAGCTCTGAACAAAATACTGAAGGATATTATCGTCAAGTATAAATCCTTATTGGGTTTTGATTCGCCCTATGTGCCGGGCTGGGATACCCACGGATTGCCGATCGAACATGCTGCAATTAAAATTCTCGGATTGAACCGGCATGAACTCGATACGCTTGACCTGCGCCGGGAGTGTCGGCAATATGCACTGAAATGCCTTGATATGCAACGTGAATCCTTTAAACGTCTTGGCGTGGCCGGCGATTGGGATCATCCATATATTACGTTGAACGCTCCGTATGAAGGTAAACAGATCGAAGTGTTCGGCGCTATGGCCAAACAAGGGTTTATTTATAAGGGGCTGAAGTCTGTATACTGGTGCCCGAGTTGCGAGACGGCTCTGGCTGAAGCTGAAATCGAGTATGCTGAAAAAAAATCGAACACTCTCTATGTGAAATTCCCGTTGGTTGACGCTAAAGGGTTTCTGCCTGAAGGCGTAGATCCTGCGAAAGCTTTCGGCGTGATCTGGACGACAACGCCTTGGACGATTCCAGCCAATGTGGCAATTGCAGTGCACCCGGAGTTTGAATATGCCTGGGTAGCCAATGGCGAGGAAGTCTACCTTATGGCGACCGGAATGTTGGAAAGCGTTCAGAAAGCCACCGGCGTTGCTGAATTCAAAGTATTGAACACATTCAAAGGAACCGACGCCGAAGGAATGCAGTTCCGCCACCCGTTGCTGGACAGGCTGTCTCCGGTTGTATTAGCGGATTATGTCACGCTGGAAGCCGGAACCGGCTGCGTTCACACTGCACCGGGACATGGACAGGAAGACTTTGAAACCGGGATGAAGTATGGGTTGCCGATCCTCAGTCCGGTAGACCATGCCGGTAAATTTACGGCCGAAGGCGGAAAATACGAAGGTCTGTCGGTGTCAGACGCTAATGTTCCCATCATCAAGGATTTGGCTGCCATCGGAGCTTTACTGGGCAAGGGCACGATCCGACATCAGTATGCCCATTGCTGGCGGTGCAAAAATCCTATCATTTATCGCGCGACCGAGCAGTGGTTTGCTTCCATCGATGGGTTTCGGGCGGCAGCTTTGAAGGCTATTGAAGATGTAACCTGGGTTCCTGCGTGGGGTGAAGAACGTATTCATAATATGATCGCCGACCGCAAGGATTGGTGTATTTCACGTCAACGTGTATGGGGCGTGCCAATCCCGATCTTCTATTGTGAAGAATGCGGCAAACATATCATTAATGATGTAACGGTTACGGCTGTCAGCGAATTGTTTACCAAGGAAGGGTCCGATGCATGGTGGTCCCATAGTGCGGCGGAGATTCTGCCTTCTGGTTTTGCCTGCCCTCACTGCGGGCACGATAAGTTCCGCAAGGAAACGGATACTATGGATGTATGGTTTGACAGCGGTTCCAGTCATGCAGCAGTATTGAGTCAGCGGCCGGAATTACACTGGCCTGCCGATCTGTATCTCGAAGGTAGCGACCAACATCGTGGCTGGTTCCATTCCTCACTATTGACATCGGTTGCCACCCGAGGAACAGCTCCTTATCTTTCGGTATTGACCCATGGGTTTGTAGTGGATGGAGAAGGACGCAAAATGTCAAAATCGGTAGGCAACACAATTTTGCCACAGGAAGTCATCGGGAAATATGGCGCTGACGTATTACGTTTGTGGGTGGCATCCGCTGATTACCAGGCTGATATTCGCATTTCGAATGAAATCCTGAAACAGTTGTCGGAAGTCTATCGTAAGATTCGCAACACGTTCCGCTTCATGCTGGGCAATCTATATGATTTTGATCCGAACACGGATTGCATCAACTACAATAGGTTGCAGGAAATCGATAAATGGGCATTGCTACGACTTGAACAGGTAAGAGAAAAGGTAACAACTGCATATAATGAATATCAATTTCACGTTCTTTATCACACAGTCCATAATTTCTGCACAGTGGATCTCAGCTCAATCTACTTTGATATTCTAAAAGACCGTTTATATGAGTCCGCGCCAGCTTCCAGCGAACGGCGGTCGGCCCAAACGGTCCTGTATGAATTGCTGCAGTCCTTGGTGGTACTGGTGGCGCCAGTGCTTACCTTCTCATCGGAAGAAGTCTGGCAACATATGAGAAAGCGAACCAATATGCCGGAAAGTGTGCAACTGGCCTCATGGCCGACCGCACACAAGGAATACTTACAGCCCGAACTCGCTGAGAAGTGGGGTGCGTTACTCGCTTTGCGCGGCGAAGTTACCAAGGCGCTTGAGATTGCCCGTCAGAATAAAGAGATCGGCAACTCACTCGATGCGGATATTACTGTATATGCAGACGGGTCATCCTATGAACTGTTGCAGTCCATGACGGCTGAATTACCAAATTACTTTATTGTTTCAGCCGTAACGATGGAAGTGGGCGTCGCAAGATCGCCGGAAGGTTCATGGAAATCGGAGGAACTGCCGATTTCGGTGGTGGTATCGCCGTCTACAGCCGAAAAATGTGAACGATGCTGGATTCACACAGAGTTGACACCCGTTACAGCAGGTGAACCCGGTCTGTGCAAACGTTGCGCCGAGGTCATGTCGACAACTGGAAATTAAATCACCGACGTGGTATCGTTATCGTAGCGATATAGAAAAAGGAGATCACTGTGGCGTTTATTGGTTTGTCGACTGTAGTTGTGTTGGTGGATCAGGCGACAAAGTTCTGGATACAATCCCGAATGTCGTATGGGGAGTCTATACCAGTCATCTCGGATGTGTTTCACATTACCTATATTTTGAATCCCGGTGCGGCTTTCGGTATTCTGGAAAATAAAACCTGGTTCTTTGTTATTGTTGCTGTGATCTTAATCTCAGGCGTAGCTTACATTTATCCCCGATTACCTAAAGATAAGCCTTTTCTGAAAATTGGCGCCGGTCTTTTGACGGGTGGAGCTGTCGGCAATCTTATTGATCGTGTCCGTATTGGTTACGTTGTTGATTTCTTTGACTTTCGAATTTGGCCGATTTTCAATATTGCCGATATCTGTATTGTATGTGGTGTAGCATGTTTGGCTTATGTGCTGCTGACTACTCCGGATACAGCTAATTCCGAAACGGGAGGCAACGACGCCTGATGGGCGAGCTGCAGAAGTTTCTTGTAAGTTTTGAGGATAGCGAAAGCCGATTGGATCTGTTTTTAACTGCGCATGTTTCAGATGTGACCCGTTCTTTTATTCAACGATTGATTGCTGATGGGCAGGTAACAGTTAATGAAAAGGTTCGAACCAAAACCGGATTCAGTTTGACAGTAGGGGATCTAATTCAACTGATCCTGCCGGCCCCAGTTTCTTCGGCAATTATTCCGGAAGACATTCCGCTGGATATTCTTTTTGAAGATGACCAATTGGCGGTAATCAATAAGGCGCGTGGGATGGTGGTCCATCCTGCGGCAGGCAACCAGCAGGGTACTTTGGTGAATGCATTGCTGGCCCATTGCCAGGACCTTTCCGGTATCAACGGCGTAATTAGGCCCGGAATCGTTCATCGGCTGGACAAAGACACTTCCGGCGTCATGTTGGTGGCAAAAACTGATCAGGCGCACGTTTCTTTGGCGGAACAAATAAGCAACCATACAGCGGGGCGAATTTATCTGGCTGTTGTACACGGGAACTTCACACAGGAAGAGGGCCAGGTCGAAGGCGCGATTGGTCGCCATCCCAAAGACCGCCAAAAAATGTCTGTCGTGCGACAAGGTGGAAAAGCGGCGCTCACGCATTATAAAGTATTGGAACGTTTGGGCCGCTATTGCCTGGTATCCTGTAAGCTTGAGACCGGTCGTACACACCAAATTCGAGTCCATATGGCATTTATCGGGCATCCGGTGGTCGGGGATCCAAAGTATGGACCGCCTATGCCTAAGTTTTCAATCAAAGGGCAGGCTCTTCATTCTTCACAAATCCATTTTGTACATCCGCGAACAGGGGAAGAAATGACTTTTACGGCGCCGCTGCCGCAGGATATGCAAGTACTGGTGGAGCAGCTTCGACGTTCTATGTAAAAATGGAAAGGTAGGCGAGTTTCCATGACAAAGTGGGTAGAAAAAACTTTACTAATGGATGGAGAGGCCATCCGTCGCTCATTGATCCGAGTAGCCCATGAAATTGTAGAAAAAAATAAAGGTAGCGCCGATCTGGTGCTCGTAGGAATCCGTACCCGCGGAGTTCCTTTGGCCGAGCGCCTTGCGGCGGAAATCCGCCGGATCGAAGCTACCCCTTTTACATTTGGAGTCCTTGATATTACTTTATATCGGGATGATTTGTCGCGTCTTGGTTATCAGCCGGTTGTGCGGGAAACGAAAATTCCCGGCAATATCAACGGGAAAAACGTGATTCTGGTGGATGACGTACTGTATACCGGCAGAACCATTCGGGCTGCGTTGGATGCCATTATGGACATAGGCCGACCGCAGACGATTCAACTGGCTGTATTGATTGATCGGGGACATCGCGAGCTTCCGATCCGAGCCGACTATGTCGGGAAAAATGTGCCGACCTCCCACCGGGAAAATGTCAGTGTTGAGCTTGGTGAGACAGATGGAGAGGACCGGGTGGTTATCCAGGAGATGACGGCTTAGCTTTTTCCTGCAGCAAGCCGGATATTACGTTGGCATCAGGGGTTGCCCAAAGCGTTTTTTGTTTTTCGTAGATGACGAAACCGGGCTTGGCGCCGGATGGTTTTTTCACATGTCTGCGTTCCGTGTAATCTACAGGAACGTTGGCTGACTCACGAGCCTTGGAGAACCAGGCGGCGATATGCGCCGCCTTTTCAATGTCCTGCATCGCCGGCACCATGGCTGCACTTCGCAGAATGACATGGGACCCTGGAATATCTTTGGTATGAAACCATAAATCGCGTGGCTGCGCTGTTTTAAACGTTACCAGATCGTTTTGCCTGTTGTTTCGACCGACAAAGACGATGGAGCCGGAAGACAGCGTGATTTTTCGCGGTTCAGAGGGTTTGGAGAAGGAACGGGACCGACCGGTGGACTGCATATAGCCGGTTTCTACGAGTTCCTGGATAATTTCGAGGATTTCCTGTTGGGTAATCATCTCATTCAAGGAAAGCGCAATGCTTTCAAGATAAAGAATATCTTCCCTGCATTGGTCAATCTGTTTTTGAATCAACTCTTGGGCGCGTTTAGCCCGGGAGTATTTTTTGTAATAGCGTTGAACATTCGCCATCGGCGCAAGAGATGGATCAAGAGTAATATTTGCAGTGGGAAGTGGGGACTGGTCGGATTCAACTTCAACAAAGAAGTCCGGGACTTGAATCTGACTTTGTCCCGGTGTCATTAGATGAAGGCTGCCCATGAGTAAATCGGCATTATGGCGATAATCTTCCGCATTTTCCGATTCCAGTCGTTCTTGCGTAAGCAAAATCAGTTTTCGTTCCAACTTTTCCAGCTCGGATTTTACCCGGCGTACTGTATCCTGATGCAAGGTTGTTTTGGGCGCGGCGGTGAGCGTAGTGGCAAACGCCATGGCCTCATTCAACGAAACAAATTTTTGCAGACTCGGTGCAGCCAGATGCGTGGGATTAAAAGTTGCTATTGCCAGCAAATGACCGGATGCATCCAGAGCAACATAGGCGGCTGTGGGCAATGTCGCACAAGGATCGATAAACGACTGAAGCGAAGCGGCCAGGGAGGATTGTTCATTCGTACTCAAATCGCCTGCTGCCTGCGATCCTTTTAGTTTCGAACGGAATAAAATTTCGGCGACGCCGAATGGACCGATCCCTTCGATAACTGCCATCAGAGCCTTGGACATAGGTTGGTTCGAAACTTGGGACAGCGCAGCAACCATTTGGTCAGGCGGCGTTTGAAGCGGATTCAGACGTGAGCGGACAGGCGGGGGAACGTACGCGATTCCCGGCACGATCTGGCGCACCCGGCTGGTGTTGAACCCAACACGGCGGGCGGCATCCATAATGATTCCATCAAAACAAAGAATCATATTGCTGTTTTTTCCCGCCAACTCAATAGTGAGCGTTTTTGAATTAATCAACCCTTGACCAGCCCGAATATCAATCAGGATATGCAACACACGGTCGAGCCCTTCCTGCTGGGTGATGGCGGCTATACGCCCTTCGATCAGATGCTTTCGCAGCAGCATGCACAGTGAGGAGGGTTCAATGGGATTTTCACGCGTTTCTTGTGTGAGGTGAAC
>DATMYT010000189.1:0-7691 GCA_035560855.1 Negativicutes bacterium
ATACTATTTACTCCGTTTACTATTGACATCTATAAGCACGCGGCCGATAATGTATACAAAATCCTAACACTTTTACTTACCGATACTTCCAATAGTATGCGGTCAGTTTTTTTGAAAAAAGGAGGTCTTCAAACTTGAATTATCAATGGAAAAATCTTGATAGCCTCGTCGTCTATCGAGGAATTTTGCAGGACACTCTCATACAGACACTACGCAGCAATGTCTCTGACGCTGAGAAAGTCGCTGTATTGATCCGCAAAGCGGAGGAACTTTCACTGGAAGGCAATATCGTGTCGGAATTGCTTATTCATCTAATTTCTGAAGATGAAAATCCCTTCAGCACTATGGCTGAAAAAAGCGGTGGAAAGGTCGGTTCCAGTCTATTGCGAGCCGCGTTACATGATATCGTGCTTCTCAAGCAGTTTTTCAAAAGCAACACCGCTCCAGATTCGACGGAAGATTTATTATCAGCTTACCATCCTACCCGCCACAAAGAACGACCTTATCTTAAACAGATTCGCAATGCCCTGCTGGGTGAAGAATCCGTGCATACGCCGGAAGCTATCGCTTCAGTTCTTACCGGGCATTATGTCCGGCATGGCTATGGAGATATGGCGCGCTACACCATGTTCCGCTGGGATACTGACTCTGGCCTGATTCCTGTGCGTCATCCCGACCGAATCCAAATGGATGATCTGGTTGGTTACGAGCGTCAAAAGGCGGTACTCACACAGAATACCGAAGCTTTTGTCACAGGGAAGCCTGCTAATAACGTTTTGCTTGTTGGTTCGCGCGGCACAGGGAAATCCTCTTCAGTAAAAGCTCTGTTGAATCAATATGCCGATCAAGGCTTGCGCCTTGTGGAAATCACCAAGCATGACCTACGCAATTTATCGCTCATCATGCAAGCCTTGCGGGAGCGCGGTAAAAAATTCATCCTGTTTATGGATGATCTCTCGTTCGAAGAATTCGAAGTAGAATATCGACATCTCAAATCCATGATGGAGGGCGGCGTCGAAACTAAACCGGACAATGTGCTAATCTATGCAACTTCAAATCGTCGGCATCTCATTAAGGAAACCTGGAGTGATCGAACCGGGGCCAATGCAGAAGATATTCATTCATGGGATACGATCAACGAAAAGATCTCTCTTTCCGACCGTTTCGGTATTACCCTAACCTTCGCACCTCCCAATCAAGAGGAGTATTTGCGCATCGTTGAATCGATGGCTAGCAAACGCAACCTCTGTTTGCCTGTTGCCGAGCTTCGCGCTGAAGCTATCAAATGGGAAACTGCCCATTCCGGTCGCTCCGGTCGAATAGCCCAACAGTTCATCGCCCACATCGAGGGCCGTGATATTGCATAAGCGATCAATTTTAAAAGGACTGTGTCGAAATCATCATTTCGACACAGTCCTTTTGTTTTATGCCAATGATTCTAAAATTCGCCGACATTCCGTTGCGTTCATCCCGCCAATGCGAAATACTTTGTTGCGTGACTGCGCTCCTGCTACCAAACCCACTCGGGAAAACGCGATATCGAGGACGTCCGCCAGAAAGCGCTGACATTGACGGGTAGCCTCACCCTCGACTGGAGCGGCAGCGATGGCTATTTTTAGACATCCATCGTGTATGCCCACGATTTTATTACGACCGGCCCGTGGTTGAACGCGGACGCCGACAGATACACCTTCCGGCGAATCCCTGAGAGAAAGTTCGTCAACGTTCAAAGTCAGTTATCGTCTTCCTCGTCTTTTTTCAACATCTCAAGTTGCGCAGCCAGTAGTGTCTTCTGACGAATCCGGAAAACCTGCGCCTGTTTGCGCAGTTCCTCATATTCCACGTTCATGCGGCGAACCTTTGAAGATGCCTCATCCAACATGCGCTGCCCACGGACTTCCATTTCTTTCATCATTAGCTCACACTCGCGTTTTGCATTCAACTTCACTTCTTCGGCAGTTTCCTGAGCAATCACGAGAGTGCTGTGAAGTGTGGTTTCCATGTGCTGATAATGTTCAAGCTTCATGGTCAGCCGCTCGACACTTTCCTTCAGGTCCATGTTTTCCTGAAGCAGCCGTTCATAATTTTTAGCGGCTTCCGCCATAAATTGGTCGACATCGGCGGGATCATAGCCCCGAAATTCTTTCTTGAACTTTTTGTTATGAATATCCAGCGGTGTCAGCACAAGTCCACCCCTTCCCATTAATGACGAACAAATTTATCCAATGTATCTTTTCAACAAGACCCCTGTCCGACCCTTTTTTGTCTGTCCGGTAATTTCCAAAACCTCGACCCTGCCACGACCACGAAATGAAATCATATCACCGGCTTTTACGATCTGAGCGGGACTTTTTGTGTCTTTCCAGTTGACCTTCATTTTGTCAGCTTGAATTTCTTCCGTCATCTGCGTACGCGAGGTACCAAATCCAGCGGCGGCAACAGAATCCAGCCGAAGCGAGGCAACTGTAGCGCGGATTTCTTTGACCGTTTCCGGACGTGGCTGCAACTCAGCCAGTTCAATCTTTTTAGTTTTGACGTTCGCGGCCCCAATTCGCTGAAATTCAGTGATCAAAAACGGCGTAATGGAAACATCCGTGATAATCTGGCAACCAGACGGAATCATCAGGATATCGCCTGTAACGCCCCGTTTAATCCCAAGCGCCAATAATCCGCCAAGCACATCCCGGTGGGTCAGCTGATAATAGCGCGAGTCCCATTCAACAGCAACTGCGTCAACAGCAACCTCAACATCACCCCGAAAATCTTTGCAGACAAAAGCGGCCTTCACACGCTCCGCCGTCTGAAATCCTCCCTGGGACTGAAGTGTCAATGCCTCTTCATACGCAACCACCGTTTCGGCGATCGAATAACCGTGCGGATCTAAAAATTCCGTTATACAAAACCGTCGATTGCGGATGGCTGTTTCTGCTGCGTCAAGTACCCTGGACGCTAACTCATGGTCGCCTGTTGACCGATAATAACGAAGAATTTTTTCCCTATCTATCATTGATCCTTGCCCATATCACGCGATCGCGCCGTCGCTGCAACAACTGCTTCTATTAACGCAGCTCTAATGGAGTGGGTTTCCAGCATATGAACGCCACTAATCGCGGTACCTCCCGGTGAAGTGACCATGTCTTTCAGTTTTCCGGGATGTTCGCCAGTTTCGAGCACCATTTTCGCAGCCCCCAACATCGTCTGAGCTGACAACAATAGCGCATTTTGTCGGGAAAATCCCACGCGAACTCCAGCATCAGACAATGCATCAAGCATCAGAAAGAAAAATGCCGGACCACTGCCGGACAAGCCGGTAACGGCATCCATCATGGATTCATCGACCTGCACGGAACGACCGACGGCGGAAAACATCTCCGAAACCATATTGGCAGCCGCTTCATCCGCATTTGTACCTCGCGCTACAGCTGACATTCCTTCACCAACAGCAACCGGCGTATTGGGCATGACTCGAACGACCGGCACGCCCAGTAAATATTTTTCGATCGTTGCAATCTTGATACCGGCTGCAATCGATACGACTAACGTCTTCTTCGGCACAAATTTTCCAATGCTCGACAAAACGGAAGCCATGACCTGCGGCTTGACTGTCAGAAACAACACATCAGACGTAGATGCGACAGCTTGACCGGATTCGGCAATATGAACAGCATACCGTTCTTTAAGATAATGCAACCGTTCCTTAACCACATCATGGACCGTCACTTGGGTCGGTTTCAACATTCCCCGTGACAAAAGGCCGCCCATCAGCGCTTCACACATTGCGCCGCCCCCGACGAACCCGATCTTTTTATTAGATAACATTACAATCCCTCCCCTGTTTTACGATTACCGCCACGGCAGCATTCGCTGTTCATCGTCAGTAAATCGTTCACTCGAAAAGACTTCTACCTGCGCTGGCGCAAACAGAAAAATCGTACTGGAAATTCTTTGCACAGTGCCGCCTACTGCATAGGTAATCCCACTCATGAAATCCACCGTCCGTTTTGTCGTTTCTCCATCCGTTCTTTCAAAATTCACAATCACCGTTTTCCCATTCGTTACGTTCTCAGCAATTTGACGTGCATCATCAAAGCCCATGGGCTGCGTAACCACCACTTTCCCTTTTCCTGTCGGGGAAGACGATGATGGCAATGATACAACGGCAGGAACCGGAGTAACGGACTTGGCAGGCAACGACGGATTTGGCGCAGAAACTGAACTTTCGGAAGGAGACGAGCGGCGATGTTTATGATCTTCGTACGGTTTCGCCGGACGCTCGGATTTTCTTTCCAATCGAGGTGTTGGCTTATCGGAAGCTGCGGAAGAATTTCCATTCGAAGTTTCTTCAGCATCTTCGGGCTCCACCAGCCCCAGTATGTTCCAAATTTTATCAAGAAGCTTCAAAGCCATTCCTCCTTTTACCGGGGTTCTCGGGCGCCAAAGATACCGGTTCCGATGCGAACCATATTGGAACCCTCTTCCACTGCAACCTTATAATCATGCGTCATTCCCATGGACAGCCATCGAAAAGACTCAGGACGCCGCACTTTTTTTTGCAGTCGTTTAAAGAGAGCGCTCATTTCACGAAAAATTGGCCGAGTCTGCTCCGGGTCGTCAAAAAACGGCGCAACCGTCATTAATCCGCAGAGACGAATATTGGGCAAGGAATCTATCAATACAACCATTTCATCTGCTTCTTGCGGAGCTACTCCTGACTTAGTTTCCTCACCGGCAACATTGATCTGAAGCAGCACATCCTGAACTTTAGCCGCATTTTTTGCACAACGATCAATTTCTGTTGCAAGTTTTAAACTGTCCACTGAATGAATCAGCGAAAAAATAGATACCGCTTGTTTCGCTTTATTGGTTTGCAAATGGCCGATCAAATGCCACTCCAACGGCAAATCCGATAACTGGGCTGATTTTTCGAAAGCTTCTTGCACTTTATTTTCACCAATCACAGGCAACCCTGCGGCGAAAGCTTTCCGTATAACCGCTACCGACTGGGTTTTGGTAACTGCAATCAGCGTTACCTTGTCAGAAGGCAGGGTTTCTTTAATTATTGCGAGGTTTTCTGCAATCAAAAGACTGGCCTCCAATCCCGACATTCCATTTTATTATTATATCGCCGCGACGATTCAACTGTCAAAGAGACATCAGCACTCCGAAACGACCGGCCTTTCCGTTACTGGCCCGATGAGAGAAAAACAGATCGGAATGTTGAGCTGTAGAAACTCCACTGACAAAAATATTTTTTTCAGGAACACCGGCTTCCACCATTTGTTGGCGGTTCCATGCCCACAGGTCCAGCATCCAATGACCGGGGCGATCGGATTTGGCGAAAGATTCAACGGCGGGCCAGCGTGTTTGGATTTCCCGCATCACGGGTTCGTCCACCTCGTAGTCAGCCGGTCCAATGGAGGGGCCAATCCCCATCAGGCAATCTTCAGGATTCGTTCCGAAAGCGTGTTGCATAACGGATAACGTACGGGGGCCGATCGAGCGAAAAGTTCCTTTCCACCCCGCATGACTCAAGCCGATAATTTTTCGAACCGGATCATATAACAATAAAGGGACGCAATCAGCGAAAAAAAGCATCAGGGGCAAATTTGGAGTCCGAGTGACAAGACCGTCGGTATCCGCGAGACGCTGACCGGCCTGCTTCTCGTCGACAAGCGCCACGTGATCGCCGTGCACCTGTCCCGAGGCGACTACCCTCTGATAATCCATGCCGACGGCTTCGCAAAATTTTCGCCGGTTAATTTTTATGTTTTCTTCGCTATCATTAACCTTCAGTCCCAGATTCAGTGTCGCCAGATCATTAACACTTTGCCCGCCCTCGCGAGTGGAGATTCCATGGCATAGTCCCTTGTCCCTCAGTGCCGGAAAAAATGCCCATCGAACGCCGTTTTCATGTACGAAGAAATCTATTTCACCCATTATTTGAACCCTGTCCTCCTTGTTCGTTACATACTCCGCAACGCCTGCATTCCTGCGAGCATCCCGCTGTCGGAGCTTGCTGTCGGGCCTTTTGGAGTTCCGACCACAAATAATCGCGCGATACTCCAACATCAATGACTTCCCATGGCAATATCTCTTCACGGGAATATTCCCGGTACAAATAGTCTTTGTCCTGAATTCCCGTCAATTTCAGTGCTTGTTTCCAATGTTTGCGCCCGCCCAGTCGGTGGGCTTCCATGAGGGCCTGTCCAAGCCGTTGATCACCGCGAGCCAATGCGCCTTGTATATAGGCCTCTCGCAACGACTCCGCCTGAACGCGAATTTTTTTCTCGCCTTTCAAGCTTTTCTCCAAACGACTCAGCCTGGCGGACACAATCGACTGCTCTGCCATCGGGAGCCATTGGAACGGGGTAAACGGCTTCGGCACAAAAGGATTTACGCTGAGAGTCAAAATCCCGGCGCGTCCATTGGCCTGCATGCATTGCAGTATGGTTAGCGCCAAATCTCGAATGGCGTCGATATCCGCCTCAGTTTCTTCAGGCAAGCCAATCATGATATATAGTTTCACATTGGGAATTCCGGCCTTCAGCGCCATCATGACCGTTTTCACCAAAGCAGCTTCGTCAAGGCCTTTATTGATAACCCGACGTAGTCTTTCACTACCGGCCTCCGGCGCTAACGTTATTGTTCGGTGACCGCTGGCGGCCAGAATGTCAACCAATTCTTCCGTAGTAGAGTCAGCACGAAGTGAAGCAACCGAGGTTCCTGTACTCTCTGTAGCGAGCATCGCGCAGAGCAGCTCCATATCGGGAAAGTCCGATACCGCCGCTCCTACCAGGCCAACCTTTCGTTGCATTTTTCCAGCAGTCACGACCCCTTTTCGGATTGTCTCAACCGATCGGTTACGCGGCGGCCTAAAACAATAGCCCGCCATGCAAAAACGGCAATGCCTGCCGCAGCCGCGGGCTACCTCTATCAAGTACATTGCATCGAATTCAGTTTGTCCGGCTACAATTGCCGTTTCACCCGAAAAATTATCCAAATTTTTAACCCAGCGCCTGTGAACCGGTTCTGCCGCATCATGCACAGTTGGCGCATATAGTCCCGGGACCTCGGATAACGCTTTGATCACATCCTGCCGTGTGGACCCTTTCTCCCGGCCCCTGTGGTATACATCCAACAGGTCCTGAATAACTTCTTCCCCTTCGCCGATTACGAATATATCAACAAATGGCGACAACGGCGCTGGATTGAAGGTGGCGCAGGGACCGCCAGCAATCACGATAGAATGGCTTTCTCCCCGTTCTGCAGCAAGCAGCGGAATTCGCCCCAGCTGAAGAATCTCCAACAAGTTAAAATAGTCAAGTTCAAATGAAACGGCAAAACCTACTAGCGGGAACTCATATAACGGCCGCTGACTCTCCAGCGTCAATAGAGGCATGCCACTTCTAACATACTCTATCTTCTCAGTCTCTGAAGGCAAAAAAAGTCGCTCGCAGGCCGTATCGCGACGCGAGTTGATTTCTCGATAAATTATTTGAAACCCCAAATTAGACATGCCCAAATGGTATTCATTGGGGAATACCAGCGCAAACCCAGTTTTGGAACCGGGCGCTGTTATTTGAACGCCATGTTCGCGTGAAATACGTTGTTTTAGGTTTTCTATCAGTTGCCAATTCATATGCTTATTATGTCACAAGCTGAAACCGCTGACAACCGGCTATGCTACATAC
>DATMYT010000190.1:0-2222 GCA_035560855.1 Negativicutes bacterium
GAATAAATATTTTTTAAATAACAGCTCAAGAAAAGGGCTCCTTTCAGGCGTAAATGATACGGCAGACAAACCATCCCACTATCAATCCCTGCAACGCACCCACCAGTACTTCCATCGGTGAATGCCCGATTAGTTCCTTCAACCGGATATTTTTCAAGGGATGCTCAGTCTTCAGTTCCTGTATGATGCGGTTGATGGCTCGGGCATGACGCCCCGCGTGTCGCCGAACACCTGCGGCATCATACATGACGATGCCGGATAGTACAAATGAAATCGCAAAAAATGGGCTGTCAAACCCCGCTGTTAATCCAGAGGCAATCGTCGTCGCTACAACCATAGCCGAGTGGGAACTGGGCATCCCTCCGGCGCCTGTAATGCGCTCCCATCGGAAGTCACCTCGCAAAAGATCCCGCAGGATCTTTGTCAATTGCGCCACAGTCCATGCCGCGATCGCAGACATAAACACCGGATTGCGGAGCAATGGGGCAAACCATTCATTCATATCCAACCCCTCAACTGTCTCGGGTTAGCAGGTACTCCGACAGGCTCCGCAACACCCAGGCCTTATCGCCGAATCTCTCCAGCGCACCAATGGATTCCTCAACTGCGTTTTTCGCCATTCGCTGAGCCTCCGGCAAAGAATACACAGACACATAGGTCGCTTTGTGATTCTTTGCATCGCTACCAACCGGTTTTCCCAGAATCGCTTCTGTTCCCGTTACATCAAGAATGTCATCGGTGATCTGAAATGCCAACCCAAACTGTTCCGCATAATCGGTCAGGCTCTGCACATCATCGGCGGACCCGTCGGCAAGCAATGCTCCTGCGCGAAGGCTGGCCCGAAATAAAGCTCCTGTTTTTAGCCGATGCATCAACGCCATGATTTCCGGTGTCGGTTGCTGCCCCTCTGATCCCAAATCGATCGCCTGACCGCCTACCATTCCGCACGGGCCTGCCGCCTGCGCGACTTCCCGTGCCACCTGCGCCAGTGTCGCAAGCGAAACATCCGGCTGTGACAGCAGCGTCTCAAAGGCTAGCGTTAAAAGTCCATCCCCCGCCAACACGGCCATGCCGTCACCAAACACCTTATGATTGGTAAGACGCCCCCGCCGGTAATCATCATCATCCATGGCCGGTAAATCATCATGGATGAGTGAATAAGTATGAATCATCTCCAACGCACAGGCAGAATGCAGAAAGCGTTTTCCATCCGTTCCGACCGCATCAGCCGCCGCCATCAACAAGATGGGACGCAACCTTTTTCCTCCGGCAAACAAACTGTATCTCATGGACTCCATGATCCGGGCCAAAGGGCCGGATTGCTCGGGAACCAGCGTTTGCATGTATGATTCTACTTGGATTTGTCGCTCTTTTAAATAATTACGCCACATTAGTCTGCCTCCGGCAATGTCAGTTCAATTTCCGACAATACCCCGTTCGATTCCGCGATTACTTTATTGACTGCGGCTTCAGCCGCCTGAAGTTGTTGTAGACAAAACTGCGACAGTTCTGTTCCCTCAGCATGTTTTTGCATCGCCATTTCCAAGGTCAACTCACCGCGCTCCATTTCTTCTACCAACAGCTCCAACTTGACCAACGCTTCGTCAAAACTCAGTCCAACCGTAGCACCTTTGGATTCCTTCTTCTTCACGAACGTCTCACCTTCTCCGTCTCAGTAACCACGACTCCCAGTCGTCCTTCCTGTAACCATATGTCCAGTTCATCCCCTTGCCGGACATTTTCGGCTTTGCATACGACCTTGCCATCAGGATGTCGCACCACGCTATATCCTCGTTGCAACACCCGCAAGGGATTGAGCATGTTCAACTTTTCGTCGGCGATTCGCCATCGCTGCTCTTTTCTTTCAACTAGCTTCCCAATAGCAGCGGCCAATCTTTCCTGGCATTGGTCCAATGCTTGAACTCGCTCACGCAGCAACTCCCGGGGGCGCCGGAAAAGCCCGGATGTCAAGCAGCGCTCCAGACGAAGCCGTCGTCGGATCAATCGATGCTTCAAAGACTGATTCAGTTGATACTGGGCCGACCGTAACCGCCGGAGCAAATCCGTCCGGTCCGGCACTACAAGCTCAGACGCCTGTGATGGAGTCGCCGCCCGAAGATCCGCCGCAAAATCACTCAACGTGTAATCCGTCTGATGCCCTACTGCCGAAACAATCGGCGTCGTCGCCGCTGCCACAGCCCGCACTACCCGCTCATCGTTAA
>DATMYT010000191.1:0-5040 GCA_035560855.1 Negativicutes bacterium
TCCAACTCTCATTTATTGTAGCAATATACAAGATAGGCGGTTGTTATCGTATATCTGCCTTTTGCCGTAAAAAAATCATGTCCAGTAATGCTCTTGATTTTATTGAGACGGTACCTGATTGTATTTGCATGGACAAATAGCGCTGCTGCCGCCCGCTCCAAGTCATCGGCAAACATCATCACTTCAATCGTTGGCAATATTTGTGTATTATAACGTTTGTCCTGTTCAACCAAAGGATTGATGACGTTTGTCAATAAATATTCCTGCTCAGGCGTGCCTACTGAACACAACAACAAAATTCGCGCCAAAAAGTTTCCATAATACAAGGCGCCGCCATGTCCAAATGCACGCCCTACCTTAATCGTACTTGTGGCGATTTGATAACTGGATTGAATATCCTTAGCATTACGGACAGAAGGACCAATCCCGATGCTAACCGGAAAAACGTCAGAAAGAATGTCATTGCCAATATTTTTTAGCCAACTAGGCGGATCAGCGTTATCAGATTGCTCATTGGCACCTATGATAACTATTTCATTAGTCTTAACAATAACCAACGCTTCACCAAGCATTTCCTTGATTTTACTGCAATAAGTTCTAATTTGATTTGCCGACAATGACAAATCCGACTCATCTTTGTCCCTCACAATGATAACCCGATAGAGCTGTTGATGTTTCAAGCCATATAAAGCGAGTCTTTCCCGCAGTTCTTCCTCGCTTAGATTGCGTTTATAAAGCAACTCATCCAGCAACGCGGTCAACATTTTTTGCTCGGTTTCAAGTTGATCAATAAGCTTGATTGTCAAAAAGGTAGTTAGTTGACCTGCCATCAGCATGTGTTTTTCGTTAAGCGGCTCTGTATTAACTACAATTAAATAACCCAGCGCTTGTCCTCGCGTCACACAAGGGAAAATATATAATCCATCACAAGTAAAGGGATGTAATACTTCACCCTGCTGTAAAATTTGCTGCTCCAACGTGCCTCTCGCAACCTGCACCTCAGTGCATGATAAAGAATTCTGATAGCTACCCAGCACTTTTAGATCAGCCTGAAAACAATACACGCTGCCGCCTGTACGTCTGCCGAAACCTCGAATATATTCATTGAAGCCGCTACTCATCAACGCAGCCTTAGCTAATTCTTTGTAATTGGCCTCGACTTCAAGTAGAATATTGGTTTGATAATTATTTAGTTCAGCCGTCACTAATTGAATAATATTGCGAAATTTGGTCTCTCGCCTGATTGCAAACAAGGGGATTTGGTATTTTTTCGAGATGTCAATAAGCTCTTGAGGAACGCTTTCAAGGAATCGTTCCACTTTCACGCCTATGGCAGCAATGCCGTGTTTGGCTAATTCAGTATAATTGTGTACTTGCAGGTCCTTACAGTTTTTGAATGCATAGAGCGTAGTTAAGACAAACTCTCCACCACTCACCCATTCATAAAAATCCGGAGTCTCGCTGACTGTTATATAGGTAATCACATTATTTATGCCAGCATGCCCGGAAATGAGACTCGCTGCTTCGGAAAACGCCTCTATATCCATGATTTTTCTTACGGTTACCGCCATTCATATCACCTCATTTTGTCAATTTAACAGATATAGCTTAACACAATGTTAACCCCAAAAAGCAATTGCAAATTTATTATAATACTCCGCACAACTTTGTTGTTCGTTCACCTACATGTTTTCAACTTTAAATGCCTAAGCACGAGCGTTGACAGCAAGGCGACTTGCGTGCTACGGTAATTACATCAGGTTGGACGTTAGAAAGGACGCAGCATATGAATTCGACAATCAACAGTCATGTCGCCATTATCGGCGTTCCCCTCGATTTAGGGTCCGGACGCCGAGGCGTCGATATGGGACCAAGTGCGATCCGTTACGCCGAAATCGTGCAACGATTGGAAGGCCTGGGGTACCAGATTCACGATACCGGCGACATTCCCGTTAATCGCGACGCTGTGCGCCATTTACCGGGCGTTCGCATGCACTATCTGGAGGAAATCGAACGAGTCAATATCGAACTTTGCCAGAGGGTGTCCACACAAATGGATTTGGGACGTTTCCCCTTAATTCTTGGCGGTGATCACAGCATTGCCATCGGAACCCTCGCCGGAGTTCGCCAGCGGACAAAAAAACTGGGCGTCGTTTGGTTCGACGCCCACGGAGATATCAACACGCCGGAAACAAGCCCTTCCGGTAATATTCACGGTATGCCGGTCGCCATTAGCCTCGGGTTCGGCCACGAACGGCTGACCGCGATCGGCGGGCCGGACACTCGGGTAAATGCCAAAAACTTTGTCCAAATCGGAATTCGCGACCTCGACCCCGGTGAAAAGACACGGCTGCGCGAACAGGGCGTCACCGTATTCACCATGCACGAGATCGATCTATTGGGCATGGCCAAAGTCATGGAAGAGGCCATCCGAATTGCCTCCGACGGTACCGACAGCGTCCACGTCAGTTTCGACATGGACGTCATGGACCCGCTGCACGCCCCCGGAGTAGGAACCCCCGTCGTCGGAGGTATCACGTACCGGGAAAGCCACCTGGCTATGGAAATGCTCTCAGCCGCCAACATCGTCGGCAGCGCCGAGTTCGTTGAAGTCAACACCGTTCTCGACCACGGCAACCAAACCGCCAAGGTCGCGGTCGCACTGATCGGCTCTTTGCTCGGCGAAAAACTGCGGTAAGTTTATTCTTTTTCCAGCCAAATCATGGGATGCTGGCTTGGATCGAGCCATTCCAGCAACTTTATCAGGTTGGGTTCCGCCATTGCTACACACCCTGCTGTTGAAGACCCCGCTCCGCGCCATACATGGAGAAAAATTGCGCTTCCCTTCCGGGCGACAACCGGACGGGTATTATACTCAACAACAATGCCGACTTTATACAAACCATCTGTACGTTTCATTTTTTCAAACGATTGGGCGTCTGGTTTTTTAGCCACAAGCTGATTATATAGAGCAGACAATGGGTCATCCACCCAATAATGGTTGTCCGTCAATTGAATGTATGGCAACTTCGTGTTAGGAAACGGATAATATCCAAACGCACGGGACAAAGAATAAATTCCTGCAGGGGTAGCTCCGTCTCCCTCAATTTTGTCATGCGGTGATACAATGCCATGCCACCCCAAGACCACATCTGCATTATTCAACGAGACCACCCAATGATCGCCGGATTTCTGCCATGCGCTTAGAGCGCCACTTTTTTTGTCATTAGTTTTTGCGCGAACAAATACGACTTGATGAACATCTTTTTCTAACCTATTCGGAGAAAACGGGGGAACATTTTTCATATCACCGGGGTGCACGACAGGATTATCAGACACACTGGATTCGGTCGAGATTTTCGGCGGCGCAGCAACGCCATAGGCCGAGATTTGCCCCCAAAAAGCTATGCCCAAAATTAAAGTTGTCACCACACCCATAGATACTCGGAACAACAAGGTTCCCTCCCCGATTGTGCTATCTTCTTGCCCTATTCCTTAACGTTTAACAATATTGTCGGCTGTTTTTCCGAATCAAGCCAACGCAGAATCTGAACCAGATTATCTTCAGCCATTGCAACGCCCCCGGCGGTTCCAATGTCGGGTGACCTCCACACATGCAGGAAAATGGCACTGCCTTTGCCTGCAATGACCGGATTGGTGTTGTACTGAATCACAACACCGTATTTGTGCATCGAATCAGAACGCAATAGCCGTTCATAGGATCGGGCTTGAGGCACACCCGTCACCCATCGGTTGTATTGCGCCGACGCGGTATCATCCACCCAAAAATCATTTTCTGTCAAACGTCTGTAAGGCATTTTTGTGTCTATTGCTCCGGCGTAACCAAATGCCGTTCCCAAATTGAATATTCCCGTTGGTGTCCGATTATCTCCCTCTTCTTTAGCCCCTGGGTCGGCAAAGCCATTTTTCCCCATCACAACCGGAAAAGACTTCAGCTTTTGCCATCGTCCCTCTGCTTGCGCCCATAGTACAATCTGCCCTGTAAAAGCGCCAGATCCATTGTCTTGAACAATCAGTGCTTGTTTCACCGTCGAGGATAGCCGCGCTGCAAAAGCGGGAATTACCGCTGACGTGCTTGCAGTCGGAGTCGGAGCCAGCGTCGGTGCAACTGTCTGCTCTGTTGGAAAGGGATTGGCAGGAGAAACCGGCTTCTCTTTCAAAAAGAAGAAAGCCGCGCAAACGCCCATAAGAATAAGTGCGATCAAACCAATGATCAACCATAGATATGATTTGGGGGCGGACACGCTAGCTTCCGGCAGCGGAGGAGGCACTTGCGCAACTGTTGGTTTGCCGCACTTCGGGCAAAAAGCAGCAGTATCCTGCATGTTAGTTCCGCAGTAAAAACAATATTTCATGCTATCATCACTCCAACAGTTTTGTCTGCATCAAGAATCGCTACCCATTACTTCCAGCTGATCCAATCAACGCTTTGCTTATCAATACCAGCGATACGCAAAAAACAAAGCCACCTAGTACATTCGCCGGAAATCCAGCCATAGCAGCAATTGTGCCAAAAGTTACCGGAATTAGATTAGAAACCAACCATTTCGCAATGGATAGAACAACGGTACCTATTGCCAAATAAGAAATCCATTGAAGAAGGCCCGCCAACAATCCTGCCAAACATATTTTCATAATTGTTGGCGCGTTTTTCGACGGTAAACTTACACTGAATCCTATTGCAGCACCAATCAGTAAAAATCCTGCTAGTCTGGACAAAGTCCAATATCCTGCCAGTAGAGAATCGATGTCCACGCGGGATCTCCCAAAAAGGTCAATCCAGAACGAGTGAGGCGGCAACCCATTGACGACCGCAGCAAAAACCAAAGCAACTACAAGTGAACTAATCGCCGTAACCGCCAGCCCAACGTCTTTCCAACGCCCCAATGCAAACGTCAGTCCACAACTCATTAGCAGGGTGAAAAATGTGTAATTTCCGTACGTTAGCATTTTACTGAACTCTAACGTACTCTGAACAGTTCTTACATTCTTCAACAAAATTTGGGATAGTAATATGGT
>DATMYT010000192.1:0-6281 GCA_035560855.1 Negativicutes bacterium
GTTCTGCCATGGGCATTATATAGTATTTTTTACAAGGGGTTGTGTGGAGTGAAGTTGAGCAAAAAATGGACCCGGAGTTGGGCTAGGCGGACAGTCGTCGGATTGGTGGCGGGAAGCCTGTGTATGGGAACGCCGGGACTAGCGATGGCTGAAGAGAAACAGGAGTATACTTTTGATCCGGTGCTGGTGACAGCCATGCGACGGGAGTCGACCGATCTGAAGACCCCGGCGTCCGTACAGGTATTGTCAGGGGAACAGCTCAAGGAGACCGGCGCATCCAACTTGCTCGAAGCGCTAAAGTTTACGACGGGTTTGACGTATGACGGGTACGGTGCCATGGGACATCTATACTCATCCATGACAGCCAAGATGGTGATTCGAGGGATGGACAGGGGAACCGTGGTTCTGCTGGACGGTGTGCCGACCAACCTTTCGGGCTACTATGCGCTGGAGCATTTGCCCCCGGACAGCATCGAAAAAGTTGAAATCATCAAGGGCGCATCCTCCACCTTGTATGGTACTTCGGCCATGGGGGGCGTCATCAATGTCGTGACCAAAAAGAAAGTAGCCAATCAACTCACACTGGAAACCGGCAGCTTCGGAACGAACCGGCAAAACTTGTCTGTGCAAGCCGACAAATTTTCCTTTATGTATAGTCATTCCAAAACCGGCGACATGGGCGCAATCAGCGAACCTTGGTCCAGCAATGGGCTGAATCGCAAGTATACTGCATTTCGCGGCGATACCCGGGATTTTTTCCGCTGGTCCTGGGCGATCGATAAAAACATAACCTTGGTCCACCAATATGATACGGATGATTTTAATGTGGAACGCATGTCGGAAATCGGAAACTCGCTTTTTGAGAGAATCGCGCAAAAAGATACCAAGAACTCGTTGGCCTTGCACATCAAGCATGGAACGTGGACGACAAAGGCCTATGGAAACTGGCAGTCGCGCCAGTACCGCAAATATAGTTCCACCGGTGCTCGTTCCGGCGACAATACCACGTATTTTCAAACATTTGGATTGGATAGCCAGACCAACTGGAACACCGGATTTGGTCAGTATATGGCTGGATTTTCCTGGCAAAACGATTCCATCAGCGCCGATGAAAGCTTTTATGCGCAGTCCAGTTCTTCTTCCGCTTATCTGGCTCAAAAGCAACGCGATTTCTTTTCGTTTTTCGGGCAGGTTACCCATGCGCTTTCGCCAAAAACCAGCCTGACTCTCGGCGCTCGTCAGGAATTCATCCGACAGCAGGGCGGCGCAAACGATTACAACGAGTTTAGTCCACAGGTGCAAGTTTTGCATACGCTTAACAAGGAGCAGTCACTGTATCTGAATGTGGGTCGCGCTTTCCGGATGCCCAATCTCTCGGACATGTACGGCTCAACCTGGCGGAAAACCGCGAATCCAAACCTGGAACCGGAAAGTGGCTATACCTATGAAATCGGCTGGAAAAAAATCGGCCAGTCGGATGCGCTAAAAATCGCATTGTATCAGATGAATTTCACAAATTACATCCAATGGGAACAAGACCCGCTTCATCCCGGCACGTACGTTCCCTACAACTCGGAGTTTCGTAATACAGGACTGGAAGTCACTTATGACAGGAAACTAAATAAACGGTGGTCATTCAATGCCGGCGCCAATATAAATAATCCGGAAGAACGTCGGTCGGGTGAAGAGTGGCAGCCGACATTCGCCAAGTTTCAGCTCAACGGCGGAGTGACTTACAGCATGGGGAAGTGGAGCACCAGCCTGACGGCAAACTATTTGGCGGGGCGTAAAGATGGACTGGAACCGACATTGCCGGTGAATTTGGTCGTGCGTTATCGTGCTTCAAAAAACACCCAGGTCCAGTTGCGGGTGGAAAATCTGTTGGATCGCAAAGATATCATTTCCAACGGAACTTCGCACTATCTTTCCCCCGAGAGGGCATTCTACGTGGGCGTAACGCAAAACTTTTAGGAGGTTCTCATGTTACAACTGATTACAAAAGGCGGCTACGTGATTGTAGTCATCATGGCCTGTTCCTTGATTGCCTGCGCGGTGATCATCGAAAGGTGGTTGTATTACCGGGCAGCGGATAAAGCCGCCCGCGAGTTTCGTGCATTTTTGCAGACAGCAACGGCTGATGAAACGGCCAATAGAGCAAATTCTGGCGATTCGACCACCCTGTTTGAAAAAATGTGGGATGCAGCAGTTTCCATCCCACCTGCTGAGCGGGAAGCACGGCAGATCGCTGTTGATGATGCCGTCCGGGCGGAAATTCCTCTGTTGGAACGCAATCTTTATATTTTGACAACCGCTGCTACAGTTGCGCCGCTCCTGGGCTTGCTCGGAACAGTGCTCGGAATGATCAAGACTTTTCAGGCGGCCTCTATGAGCGGACTCGGCAATCCCCAGATGCTGGCCGAAGGAATTTCAGAAGCGCTGTACAATACGGCGGGTGGGCTACTGGTCGCCATTCCCTGCATCATTGCCAACAATCACTTCCGTAGCCGTGTTGAACGACTGGTGCATTGGACGGAAGGCTGTGTCGGCGAAATCGTTCGACGGGCTCACGCATAAAAGGGAGGGAAGGTTCATGAGATATCGACGGGATTCTTCTCACGCACCTATTCATGTCGACATGACGCCCATGGTTGATGTCATGATGTTGTTGCTCATTTTCTTTATGATGTCCACGACATTTCTGGTTGCCCAGCCTGGATTTAATGTCCAGCCGCCCCAAGCCAATTCCGGCGTTCCCCAGCCGCCGGAACACATCACGGTGCTGGTGAACCGAGAGGGAAATATCGCGGTGGGGGACAAGTCCCTAAGCGTCGGGGAACTGGCTGCTACTGTAGCCGCCAAGTCTCACACCAATCCACTGATCTTTATCAAGGCGGATAAAGAAGCCCGACATGGTCGGATTGTGGAAGTCATGGACGCAGTGAAACGGGCCGGTGCGGCGAAAATTGCCGTGGCCGTGGAACCTAAAGGCTGATGATGGATTCGGATCGACGGTGGCGAACTGCGGTCGTAGGCTCGCTGCTGCTTCATGCTGTCGTGCTGGGGATGGCGGGCGCGGTTTGGACATGGGATTCCATTCAGGCGGCAAAGAAAAAAGAACCCGTATACATGGAAGTGACAATGTCCGACCTTTTTGCGCCGGTGAATCCGATCGGCGAAATGCCTGGACCTGCGGGTGGCGGCGGAACTCCCGCCGGGGAAGCCGGGGGAACGATGGAGAAGACGGATAGTAAACTGCCGATTTCTCAAATGACGCAGGGGTTTTCAGACGTGCCGAATCCGAATGCAACATCGGCTCCGCCGGGCGCGAACTCCATTTTGGGAACCGGTAGTGGCGAGTACGGCAAGGGAACCGGTGGCGGCGTCGGCGGTGGAACCGGCAGCGGTGGTGGCGGGACAGGCGGTAGTGGCGGTGGAACGGGAGGCGGCCATGGCACTGGACACGGCACGGGTATCGGGCCGGGGACTGGTACTGGCTCAGGAACAACCAGGGGACCTCGCATTGTCGATGGAGACAAGCCTGATTATCCCGGCAATGCGCGGGCCAAAGGCTGGGAAGGAACCGTAAAGCTGCAGATTCTCGTTAACACGGAAGGCCGGGTGGAAGACGTGCGCATTGTGTCCGGTTCCGGGTATGCCGAACTGGATCAGGCGGCGCGGCAAGCGGTGCAGTCGTGGCGATTTAGTCCGGCGCTGCAGAATGGGTCGCCGGTCGCTGCATGGGCCACCTTACCCATCGTTTTCGACTTACGGTAATAAGGGAGAAAGAATGACGAATTGGCGTTGGTTGCAACGACTTAGCCTGCTTTGCGCGGCAGGTCTTGTTTTATGTATAGGGCATCCCGGTATAGCAGCCGGGACAGAGGGCATCAACGTTTCGTTGGAAGTCCCGTACTCCCTTGGCTTGAAACAGACGGCAGTCGCTCCGGGAGAAACGATTCATGCTATTTTCAGCATTGAAAATACAACGGCGCAAGAACGGGAAATTCCGGTTGAAATCTTGTTTCCACCTGGATTCGCCCTCGCGGGACAGCCGGAGAACTGGACTGTTTCTTCCCAGTCCGCCGGAATTTCCCTCAAGCGTCTTGTTGGGCTGGATGGAGGATATGGTCAATGGTTTGATTTGTTGACGCTCACTGCCGATGAGAATCTTGCAAGCGGAAAATACCGGATCAGGCTCAACACCGGCGGAACGGCCCGGGAGGTGATGCTCAAGGTTGCGCCCAGGGCTAGTGGCGTTTCGCCAATGCAAGCGCCTGTTTTTGAGCGGATCGTTATGCCGCTGGATAAGGATGGCAAAAGGGATGAGAAGCAGAGCGGCAATGCCTTGGTATTGCGTGATCGTTCGCTCGATTATTTCAAAAATGTATTGCGGGGCAAGGGCGCTTCCAATCTGGAGATCGAAGCCATTCATCCTGTAACCCATATGGGACTGGATTTCAGCAATCCTGCGGGTCAACAAAGGCTGGTGATGGTGGAGGCCGAACTGCTGGATAAGAATACCCACAGGCGGGTTCCCGGCCTGTATACTCCCGGCAGCAACTCCGACAATGACGGGGCGGGTGCAATGGCGGCACATCAGGAGCGACTGACGGCGTTTGTCGCGTTGACCGGCGAGGCACGACAGCGGTTGCAATTGCCGATCTATGCAGATGAGTCGTTATTGACGGAAGGTAATTATTTGCTGCGAGTGACGGTGGAAGATGGTCAGACGCAGGTATGGTCGCAAGAAACGCCGGTTGTAGTGGTCAAGAAAAACATGCGGGGACTGATTACCCTCGGCATTGCCGTGCTGATGCTGTTGGTTTTTCTGGTTGTCATTGCCAGAAGGTTGCCCTTTGTGCTGGCGGGGATGAAAACCCGACGTCTGATCACAATTGCCCTGTTTGGGACATGCGCCTTTGCGGTGGTGAACGTGCCTTCCACGCTCTTGAACGACTTTTTTCACATTTTTCTGGGACCGTTTGGTTTTTTGATTACGGGAATGTTTAGCGGAGTCATGCTGTATATGCTAACGGGCGCATTGATTACGTTGATCCCGCTGCACGGCGTGGTCAGCCTGATGGCAACGATCCGACTACTGCTAGGCATGGTGGCGTTTGGCCACATGTCACCGATTGTCTTGCTTTCCTATGGAGTGAACGCATTTCTGCTGGAAACCGCGTTGGCCTTGTCCGGCTTTACGTCGGCGCAGATGCAGGATACACAACCGGCGCGGTTTTCGATTCGCGGCATGGTAAGTCTGGCATTGGCCTGCGCTTTGGCGGATACGGTCGCCACCTATGTCACGATGCAGGGGATGTCGGTGCTATACCGGCTTTACTATGCGGATTGGTATATTTACATGGTGATGGCGGTCAACGGCTTTTTCTATACGATGATCGGCGCAGGCTGCGGGTTGCTGCTCGGCAGTCGGCTGGCCGATGTAGGGAGTGATTGACCGATGGCAGGTATCCTGGAATGTAGAAATCTGTCGTTTACCTATAAAACACGCGATCTTCCCAGTATTGCCAATATTGACCTGAAAATCGATGCCGGGGATTTTATCCTGTGCACCGGCCCGACCGGCTGCGGCAAGAGTACGCTGCTCAAGGCGTTCAATGGACTCATTCCCCATGAGATTAGCGGCACGCTATGCGGCAGTATGCTGGTGAAGGGAGTGAACTCGCTGGATTCCTCGGTAGCGGAGCTGAGTCGCACGGTGGGCTTGATGTTTCAGAATCCGGACGATCAGATTTTCTCGACGACGGTAGCGGATGAAGTCGGATTCGCGTTGGAAAATATGGGGATGGAACGGGATGCGATCCGGGAACGGGTGGCGGAAACTTTGGCGTGGGTCGGGCTTGCCGGACGGGAGCAGGGGAGTGTGCACGCGTTATCGGGCGGCGAGCGGCAACGGCTGGCTCTGGCTGCGGTATTGGCTGTGCGTCCCCGGATGCTGGCACTGGATGAACCCATCAGCCAGATGGACCCGCGCGGCGCGATGGAACTGTTGCAGGTACTGCAGAAACTGAATCAGGAACTGGGGATTACCCTCGTTGTGGTCGAACATCGCCTGCATGAAGTGATGCCGCTGTGTCAGCATGTGCTGGTGATGGAGGAGGGAAGCATCGTCTGGAAAGGAACGCGCCGGGAAGCGTTTCGGGACCCGGATGTGTTTTTGCGGATGGGCCTGCGTATTCCTCAGACGGTTCATA
Organism: Negativicutes bacterium; assembly: GCA_035560855.1. GTDB lineage: Bacteria > Bacillota > Negativicutes > UBA1444 > UBA1444 > UBA1444. The sequence continues at coordinate 6,216 of DATMYT010000192.1, forward strand.
TCTGCCACGGCCTCGGCGTAGTGGCGGCGAGCGCTACGGTGGACGATGCGGTGCATAATATCTGTC
>DATMYT010000193.1:0-2276 GCA_035560855.1 Negativicutes bacterium
CCGACACAAACAATCCTTAACACAAAAGCAGGCCTTATCAAACAGATAGTGCCTGCTTTTCCTTTTGAGGATCACGAGGTCTCCTATTACAGATTCATCGCAGTTTTCAATGAGAACATTTCGTATTGCTACTTGCTCTTCCGTTTCGGATTCACAAGAAATACCGCAATCGCAACCCCAGCCACAACGACCGCAAGCACGAATGCTTCGAGCATCCATCCGTCGTCTGCCGAAGGAGCGACGTTTGCGGGGCTTGGCTTCTGTGTACTTTCCAGCAAAGGCGTTGGTGAAGGAGCCACCGATGCGGGAGCCGTTTTCGCCCGCGCTTGCGCGAGAATCGCGTCCAATTCCTCCTGCGAAATCTGCTGAATCGGGTAGCCGTTCCACTCGGTTTCGCCGTTTGGCGCCCATTCAGAGGCATATGATGCGGTGTAGTAGAGGGTTGGGTAGGGGATGATTTCGCCGCGTCTTTCGTAGGAGTTGGAGATATAGCTCTTTCCGTCGGGGGTCTTTTCCGTCTCATCAAACAATGTATCTGCAAAAGACTTTGGAGTGCCTTTGGTAAAGATGATTCGATTCAGATGATCGCAGCCCGTGAATGCTTTCTCCTCGATCACCAAATCACTTGAATTTACGATGAGTGTATTCAACTCGTAGCAAAGTCGAAACGCAAGCGATTCAACGCGTTGCGTCGATTCCGGCAGTTCAAGCATTTGAATATTATAACAGGCTCCGAAGCATTCCTGACTGATCCAGGGAACCAACGAGTCTCTGATATTCGGACTGTTTAGTTTGAGACAACCGCTGAATACTCCGTAGCCGATATTGCTCAGAGTAGTCGGCAACTCGATTGTTGTTAATGAATCGCAGCTCGCAAAAGCAAAGTCCCCAAGCGTATGTAGTTCATCTGGCAGTTTTACTGTTTTTAAACTCTGGCATAACTCAAATGCCGATTCCTGAATCTCTTTTACGCTGGAAGGGATATTGATGCGAATTAAATTTCTACGTTCTGAGATTGCATGCGGGCCGATGACCTCAATGTATGATGGAAGGTTATTAATGGCGGTTGCTTTGATTGACTCTTTTATGTTGGCTGCACCAAACAACGTATTCGTCTTCTTGTTTACAATCCACCCGTTATCTTCAATAAAGCATTCATTACCTTCTTCAATCATCATTTCTGAAGGTTCAAAGGGGCCTACCATGCTGTCGATTGCGAGATCGGTAACATTCCTTCCAATAACAACTCTGGTCACATCATAAACCGTATGCTCATATTTCGGTAACTGCGTGATCGGATCTTCGTTATTGATAAAATCGCCAAGTCCATTGTTCTCCGTAATAGTCAGCGTTCCATCCTGATAAATCCACCCGTCGCCTGCTTCGTAGTCGCTTTCGGCGAGGGAAAAGGAAGGTGTTGCAATCAATATCATTACCAGAATTACAATCACAAATAAGTTAGATCTTTTCACGGTTGTTCCTCCCAATCGTAGTTCGGTCGAATCACATACGTTACGACCTGTCCAGAATGTTCTCTGTAGTACTCTCCGTCATCCTGAATATTAAATGCAGGATACTCATTAGTTACATCTTTTGAAACACCGCTGGCTTCAATGACTTCAGGCCAGTAAGTTTTTGTCTCTGAATCATAGACCATATTGCCTGTAACAATAGCTACATGTGCATCCTGCTTTATGTTGCTCGGATCCGCATAAAAAATCAAATCGCCTTTTTGTAAATATTGAATCTGTGAACTTATCTCATGGTCGTATACTACACTTCCATATTCCGGGTTGCTGCGAAAATCAGCTGACATACCATACTTGCAAGTTTTCCTTATACCATTGCCAAATGGTAACTTTGATCCGATTTCCTTGCACATTGCAATAACGAGACCTGAGCAATCATATGAATCTGGCCCAAATCTGTAAGTATTACTGTATGGCTTATCCTTTTGAACTGTTGCAAAATCAACCCCTTGACTTGCTAGTATCGCCCTGTCTGTGAAAGCCTCTCTCAGTCCCGATGTTAGCGACAAGAAATGCTTCGGCATTGATGTCGCTGTCGTTGTAGGTGTCAGATCAGGTCTCGGGGTTGGTGTGATAATTGGCGTTGCGGCCGGCGCCTTAGTTTCAATTGTAAACTTCTGGGGCGTGCTTGTAGTTTGTGAATCAGGATTAGCGATCCCTGAACCAACTCGCGCTCCTACAGTTGCTTTTATTGGAACTATTCCACCTGTCCCGCTAGAAGATTTCCCGGCAGGAGTCTTCGTATAC
>DATMYT010000194.1:0-5183 GCA_035560855.1 Negativicutes bacterium
CCCATATGTGCATTGCCACCGGCAAGGTTGGCGACATGATTCCAGAATCCATCCGGCAAGATGTTGATGGACGACAGTAACATAAAGGATCCAAGGCTCCGGCGATTTTTTCGCCGGAGCCTTTTTCTGTTTCGGCAGGCCGTTAGGATTAGAAAAATGCGATGAAAAAACAAAAAAATCACATAAATTGAAAAAAGGTAAAAAAAGAATTCAAGATGCAAGGACAAGACCGCAAAGATGTCTGGTCCATACGCAATTTAAACCGAAGGTAACTCCGGGGAAAAAGATAATTTATACCACAGCAATAATGCAGGAATTGGGAGGAAATAGTGTGACGGTAGATACACCCAGAGTTGTTCAAGAATACGTACCAGGCAAACAGGTGACGTTGGCCCACATTATCTCCAATCCCCAGAAAGAATTGTGTGAAAAGTTGGGTCTGACGGGTAGCTCGGCTATTGGCATACTGACCATTACTCCTTGCGAGGCGGCGATTATTGCAGCTGATATCGCTACGAAAGCGGCAGAGGTTCAAATCGGTTTCATGGATCGCTTTACAGGTTCGTTGGTATTGGTTGGCAACGTATCGGCAGTAGAAGTCGCATTAAGGCAAGTGACCAGCTTTTTGTCGGAGAGCTTGGGATTTGCTGTTTTTAAGTTGACCAAGTCCTGATATGCAAAGAGTGATGGTTGTCGGGCCTGTGGGAGCAGGCAAAACGTCCTTGATACGTGTGTTGCAGAACGATCTTAACCAAGTGGAAAAAACCCAAAGCATTATTTTTTGTGATGATGCGATTGATACACCAGGTGAATATGCGCAGATTCCCCGCTTCTATTCCGCACTGATGGTTACGGCGATGGAGGCGTCTGTAGTGGTTATTGTTCAGGATGCAACGGACGCTAAAGTCAATCTGCCTCCGGGATTTGCCGCGATGTTTTCCCGACCGGTGATTGGGGTAGTGACCAAAATCGACGTACCGGGCATTGACCGAGTGCAAGCTGCGTCTCGCTTTTTACAGATGGGAGTAAAAGAGCCTATATTCTTTATTTCGTCCCACACGGGAGAGGGAATAAAAGAACTGACTGAATATTTTGCGGAGAGGAGGTGAAAATTATGAGCGAAGCTTTAGGTATGGTCGAAACAAAAGGGTTGGTCGGCGCGATTGAAGCAGCTGATGCTATGGTCAAAGCGGCTAATGTAGTGTTGGTCGGGTATGAAAAAATTGGTTCCGGGTTGGTGACTGTCATGGTACGCGGTGATGTCGGCGCCATCAAGGCAGCTACGGATGCTGGCGCTGCTGCAGCCCAAAGAGTTGGTGAAGTTATCTCTGTTCACGTCATTCCTCGTCCCCATATGGATGTGGAAAAAATTCTGCCCAAACTAAAGTAGATATTAAATCGGAGGTGGCAAAAAAATGCAAGAAGAGTTAATGAACAAAGTTGTGGATGAAATTAAAAAACGCATGGACAGTCAAGCTGCGCCCGCAGCTTCCGCCGAAGGGAAAGCACCCTGCCCGACAAGCTTGGGAATGACGGAATTTGTAGGTACGGCGATTGGAGATACCATTGGCCTTGTCATTGCCAATGTAGATCCTGCATTACACGCCAAAATGAAAATTGATCCCAAATATCATTCGATTGGCATTCTGGGAGCCCGCACAGGCGCCGGTCCGCATATCATGGCAGCAGACGAAGCTGTTAAAGCGACCAATACCGAAATTATCACCATTGAATTGGCAAGAGATACCAAGGGCGGAGCCGGACATGGTTGCTTGATTCTATTTGGCGCCGAAGAAGTTTCTGATGCCCGTCGCGCTATTGAAGTGGCGCTCAAAGAACTAAATCGCACCTTTGGCGATGTCTATGGTAATGATGCCGGACATATTGAACTTCAGTATACCGCCCGCGCCAGTCTAGCTGTCAACAAGGCTTTTGGCGCCCCGGTCGGCAAAGCTTTTGGCTTGATGGTTGGCGCTCCTGCAGCCATAGGGGTTTTGATGGCGGATGTCGCCGTAAAAACCGCTAATGTTGAAATCTGTGGCTATGCAAGTCCTGGAGGCGGAACCAGTTTTTCCAACGAGGTTATTCTGATGATCACCGGAGATTCCGGCGCTGTGCGTCAATCTGTGATCGCTGCCAGAGAGTGTGGAGTGAAATTGCTGGAAGCTATGGCTGGTCCGGCTCCATCATCGACGACACCTTATATTTGAGTATCTGATAGCAAAGGGGGGATAAACAATAATGAAAAGATCAAAACGGTTTGAAGCATTAGCAGCCAGGCCTGTCAATCAAGATGGCTTTGTGGAAGAATGGCCGGAAGTTGGTCTGATGGCCATGGGGAGCCCCAATGACCCGATTCCGAGCATTAAAATTGAAAACGGCAAAATTGTTGAGATGGATGGAGTTCCCCGCAGTAAATTTGATTTCATTGAACAGTTTATCGCCGATTACGCAATTGATGTGAAAGTTGCTGAAAAGGCAATGGCCATGGATGCTGCCACGATCGCCAAAATGCTTGTGGATGTGAATGTATCCAGGCAAGAGATTGTCGCCCTCGTTCGCGGGTTGACCGCAGCTAAATTGGTGGCTGTTTTCAATACAATGAACGTGGTTGAAATGATGATGGCCATGCAAAAAATGCGGGCGCGCAAAATTCCTTCCAATCAGTGTCACATTACAAATGTAAAAGACAATCCGATTCTGATTGCTGCGGATGGTGCGGAAGCTTCAGCCCGTGGGTTTGATGAAATGGAAACTACGGTTGCCGTAGTCCGGTATGCTCCGTTTAATGCACTGGCACTCTTGATCGGCGCTCAGACCGGTCGTGGAGGTACATTGATCCAATGCGCACTGGAAGAAGCAACTGAATTGGAACTTGGGATGCGCGGAATTACGGCGTATGCAGAAACTATTTCCGTCTATGGCACGGAGAATGTGTTTGTGGATGGCGATGATACGCCGTGGTCCAAAGCTTTCCTTGCCTCCGCCTATGCTTCCCGGGGTTTGAAAATGAGGTTCACCTCAGGTACGGGTTCAGAAGTGCAGATGGGCTATGCCGAAGGAAAATCCATGCTGTATTTGGAAATCCGTTGCATTATGGTGACTCGCGGCGCTGGCGTGCAGGGCTTGCAGAACGGCTCCGTAAGCTGCATTGGTGTACCGGCGGCTGTTCCTTCCGGGATTCGCGCCGTACTGGCGGAGAATCTCTGTACAACCATGCTTGACTTGGAAGTCGCATCCAGTAATGACCAAACCTTTACTCATTCCGATATTCGCCGTACAGCTCGTACGCTCATGCAGTTGCTTCCGGGAACGGACTTCATCTGCTCGGGGTATGGCGGCATTCCGAATTATGACAATATGTTCGCCGGTTCCAACTGGGATGTTGATGATTATGATGATTGGAATATTATTCAACGGGATTTGAAAGTCGACGGAGGCTTGCGTCCGCTTTCCGAAGAAAAAGCGATTGAGGTACGTAATAAAGCCGCTCGTGCGTTGCAGGCCATATTCAAAGAACTCGGCTTCCCGGCCATCACGGATGAAGAAGTGGAAGCAGCAACGTATGCACATGGCAGCCCGGATATGCCGGAACGTAATGTAGTAGAGGATTTGAAAGCAGCTCAGGAATTAATGAGCCGTGGCATTACGGGTCTGGATGTTGTGAAAGCATTAGCCAAAACCGGGTTCAATGATTTGGCGGTTAATGTGCTCAATCTTCTCAAACAACGCATATCGGGGGATTATCTCCATACATCGGCGATTCTGGATAAGGATTTCAATGTTATCAGCGCGGTAAACAGCAAAAATGATTACCGTGGACCAGGAACCGGTTATTGCATGAGTGATGAGCGTTGGAACGAAATCAAAAATATCAGTCAGGCGATCAAACCGTCTGATTTTGATGTTTGATTCGGGAAGAGAGGTGTATTGTAATGCAAATTAGCGAGCAAATGATTCGTGAAGTCGTTATGCAAGTTGTTCAAGAAATGGAACAACAACCATCAAAGCCTAAGGCTGCAGTAGTCACTGGCCGTCCCATGACTTTGACGGAAAAAGGGGAAGCCCGCATGGGCACAAGGGCCGATGAAGTAATCATCGCTTTGGCGCCGGCTTTTGCCAAATTTCAGAATAAAACCATCGTGAATGTTCCTCATAGTGATGTGCTGCGGGAAATCATTGCCGGTATCGAGGAAGAAGGCGTCAAAGCCAGAGTGATCCGGGTGCTTCGCACTTCTGACGTTGCATTTGCTGCTCATGATGCGACCAAGATTAGCGGCTCAGGGATTGCGATCGGCATACAGTCAAGAGGTACGACGGTTATTCATCAGAAAGGGTTGCCCCCACTGAGTAATTTGGAACTTTTCTCTCAATCGCCCCTCCTGGACTTACCGGCTTATCGTGCGATTGGTCGTAATGCGGCCAAGTATGCCAAGGGCGAATCGCCCACACCGGTGCCCACAAAAAATGACCAGATGGCACGGCCGAAGTTCCAGGCCAAAGCAGCCATACTTCATATTAAAGAAACTGAGCACGTAGTTCCAGGCGCCAAGCCGATCGAACTCAACGTACAGTTTTAAGTAGCGGAGGTGAAGCGAAATGTCTCAGGAAAAAATGTTGGAAGATATTGTACGTGAAGTAATAAAATCGATGAGTCAAGCGCCCCAGGCGAATTCATCGCCGCAAGCAGCGCCTGGCCAAGGGTTGAATCCAGATAGAGATTATCCCTTGTCGGCAAAAAGGCCGGAACTGCTGAAAACACCAACCGGGAAAAAATTATCGGATATCACTTTGGAAAAAGTGCTCAATGGAGAGGTTACGCCCAAAGACGTAAGTATTGCGCCGGAAACTCTCAGAATGCAGGCCGAAATTGCGGATGGCGTCGGTCGGACACAGTTCGCCGGCAATTTGCGTCGGGCGGCTGAATTGACTGCGATTCCAGATGCCCGCATTCTCGAAATCTACAATGCGCTGCGTCCTTATCGCTCAACCAAGCAAGAGTTATTGGCAATTGCTGAAGAAATGGAAACAAAATACAATGCGAAAATCAATGCGGCTTTCGTGATCGAAGCGGCAGGGGTTTACGAGCGTAGAAATCGTCTCAGAGTGGAGTAAGGATTATGTCTATCCTTGCGGGTGTGGATATTGGAAATTCCACAACAGAAGTTTGCTTGGCAGAGGTT
>DATMYT010000195.1:0-4543 GCA_035560855.1 Negativicutes bacterium
GCAGGATTTTTCGATAAAACAGACAATAAGTATATTCGGGTGATAATGTAAACAAAAAGGAGCCCAGGCGGTGAAAGAAAAACTTTGAGGGAATTGGCGAATAAAATTCTCGGGGCGGTCGGCGGCCGCCCCAATGTTTTACAATGTGCATTCTGTATGACCCGACTTCGGTTGACATTGCGCGATGTTACACTGACGGACAAAGTTGCTCTTAAGGCGACTCCAGGTGTGCTGGGCGTGGTGGAAGCTGGCACGCAGTTACAGGTTGTTCTGGGGCCGGGAAAAGTTAAGCTGGTGGCAGCCGAAGTTGAAAAAATGCTGTTGTCTTCTGCTGCCCAGTCTATTGGCAAGGCTACAGAATTAAAGGCCACAATTTCGGCTCGAAACCAGACTCCTGTGAAACACTTTCTGGGACGGTTGTCTGCAATTTTTGTTCCGCTGATTCCAGCGATCGTGGCCTCCGGTATGGTTGCGGGGGTAACGAATGTGGCGATTCGGTTGGGCGCAGATCCTGAACTTGCTATCATTCAGATTTTGAATGTGGTAGGCTGGGGTATTTTCGGCTATTTGGCGATATTTGTAGGGATTCAGACTGCGAAGGAATTTGGAGGTACACCGGCGCTTGGCGGTCTTGCGGGGATATTGTTAATTAACCCGGCGATTGCAGCCGTTCAAATCAACGGAGTAGCTTTGGCACCGGGACGGGGCGGAATTTTTGGCGTGTTGATGGTAGCCGGTTTCATGGCCTGGATCGAGCAACGAATCCGCCGGCATGTGCCGCATGCGGTCGATATTATCGTGACTCCTACGATTACATTGTTGGTTGGCGCTATCATGACTTATTTTGTGCTGCAACCAATTGGCGGTTGGCTTTCGGATGGCGTGGTGCATGTTTTTCGAACGGCATTGTCAATAGGCGGTTCTTGGGCGGGAGCTTTATTAGCGGGAACTATTTTACCGCTGGTAATGACCGGACTTCATCAAGGGCTGACCCCCATACATATGGAGCTGTTGAACACACTGCATGCCAATCCATTGCTGCCGGTGCTAGCCATGGGAGGCGCCGGGCAAGTCGGCGCTTCCATGGCGGTTTTATGTAAGACGCGAAACCGGCGTCTGCGCAATATTGTGAAGAACGCTTTACCGGTCGGGTTCCTGGGAATCGGAGAGCCTTTGATTTTTGGTGTGACCTTGCCTCTCGGCCGCCCTTTTGTTACAGCGTGCCTGGGCGCAGCGGCAGGCGGCGCTTTTCAGGCGTTTATGCAGGTGCAGTCGATAGGTATGGGGGTATCCGGCTTACCGTTGACTTTCCTGATCAAGGGCGATCAAATCGGTTCCTATTTAATAGGGTTGTGTATTGCATATGTTGTAGGTTTTGTTATAACGTGGGTAGTAGGATTTGAGGATCCTCCCGAAGAAGCGGATGACGGAGGGACAGGTCAATGAAAAAACTTGGCGTTTCCGTTTTCACCGGCATGGAGCAGTCGGTTGAGGAAAATATTAAGTATCTGAAACTTGCTGAAAGCTTCGGTTTCAGCAAATTGTTTACATCATTGCATATTCCTGAAGCCAACTATCGTTCGTTTTTGTCCGATTGCCGCAACGTGTTAGACGCGGCAAGGAATCTTGGATTTGAGGTGACAGCTGATGTTTCGCCTCGCTCATGGGAAATGTTGGGAATCAAACCTGCGGCGTTGCGATCGTGGGGGCTTCATACGCTGAGAGCGGATTTTGGTTTTTCTCCGGAAAAATTACTGCAGCTAGCCGATGACACCCAGCTTCATATTGAAGTGAACGCAAGCTCCATGACGGAAAATGAATTGACTGAATTGCTATTGACAGATATTGATCGTAGTCAATTATGCGCCGGTCATAATTATTATCCTCGTTGTGATACGGGACTGAGTTTTGAGTTGTTTTTCCGTCGCTCGCAATGCTTTAAGGCAGTGGAGATCCCAGTTTCTGCATTTATTCCGTGTCTGCAGCATCCGCGAGGACCTATGTTCGCGGGTTTGCCGACGATTGAAGCGCACCGGCGAATGAACGTTGTGGAATCAGTTCGACAGTTTTGGGCGTCAGGGATGGTCGATGCAGTTTTATTCGGTGATCCATTGGCCTCCGCGCAGGAAATGGAAGCTGTCGCCGCACTGCCGCGAGAAATTCCGGACCCTTTGGTTTGCAGAGTGGCGGCAGGTGAACTGACGCAGGGAGAGGGAACGGTTCTATGGGCTTCAAAACATACTAATAGGGTTGATGCTGCCGGAGACGTGATCCGTTCACAGGAAAGTCGCGGAATGTGCAATCTTGAGATTTTGCCGCAAACACATCCACAGCTCCGCAGGCGTGGCAGTATTACCATAGATAACGCACAATATGGCCGCTATGCAGGCGAACTGCAGATTACGCTGCAGGACTTGCCGGCTGATGAGCGGGTGAATGTGGTGGGACGAATCATTGATGAAGATTTGTGTCTGCTCACGTGTATCGCTCCTGGCCGCAAATTTTGCCTCAAGGAGGTGTAAGCGAATGAATACTGACCGTTTGGAGACCGAGCGTAGAAACCCTGATACAAACAATCTTGACATGTTGCCAACGCATGAACTTGTGGCTGCTATCCAACGTGAGGATGAAAAAGTAGCGGCGGCGGTACGCAAGGCATTGCCGGAAATCTCGGCGGCAGTGGAGTTGATTGTTACTGCATTACGTGGAGAAGGCAGACTTTTTTATATTGGTGCAGGCACCAGCGGACGGCTGGGAGTGCTGGACGCGGCGGAATGTCCTCCGACCTTCAATACGCCGCCTGATCTTGTGCAGGCGTTGATTGCGGGTGGAGAAGGCGCTATGTTCCGCTCTATCGAAGGCGCGGAAGATGATCCGAATTTGGCGGAACAAAATTTACGAGACAGAAAGCTATCGGCAAATGATGTCGTGGTCGGGTTGGCTGCCAGCGGGCGTACACCCTATGTGTTGGGAGGCTTGCGGTATGCGGCGGGACTGGGGTGCCCGACGATTGCCTTGGTTTGTGTTTCCGATTCGGAATTCGCGCGTGTAGCTCGTATTACGATTGCCATACCCGTCGGGCCAGAAGTGATTGCCGGATCTACGCGCATGAAAGCCGGTACTGCACAAAAAATGGCATTGAATATGATTTCTACCGCCACTATGGTGAAACTTGGCAAGACCTATGGGAATCTGATGGTCGATGTGAAGGCAAGCAACGCTAAGCTGACTGCGCGAGTTCATCGGATCGTGCGGGATGCGACAGGCGTAGGTGCTCAAGAAGCAGCGACTGCGTTAACATTGGCGGCAGGATCGGCCAAAGTTGCAATTGTGATGCTCTTAACGGGAGTATCACCGGAAATTTCGCTGCGATGCATCGAAAAAGCGCACGGTTCGGTCCGCCATGCACTAATTATTGCAGCACGAAAGTCTGAGGCGAAATAATGAAGCAGGATAGAAACGCGGAGGTTGTCATAGCCAATGCCAATATTGTTTTGCCAGACCGCATTTTGCCGAACGGCGTTTTGGTCCTACAGGATGGAAGGATTATCGACATCCGTTGTGAGCCCGCCACAACGCAGTTTATTGATTTTGGCGGCGATTTCATTATTCCAGGATTGATTGATCTGCATGTTCACGGCTGCGGTGGGTACGATACCATGGATACTGGAGCGGGTAGTCTGCAAAAGATGGCGTCAGCGCTGCTAAAACAGGGGACAACCGCTTTTTTGGCAACCACAATGACCGCACCGGAACCTCAATTGCAGTCTGTATTAGCTGCAGGGAAAACGTTCTACCGGGTGAATTCACAAGCGGAGCTGCTCGGATTTCACATGGAGGGTCCGTGTATTTCTCCCAATTTTCGCGGCGCACAAAAAAAAGCGGACTTATCAGAGATTCCAGTGGCGCTTACCTCCGAAGTGAAGATCCTGACATTGGCGCCGGAAATGGCGGCGGCAAGTCAGTACATAAAAATGGCGCAAGAGGTAGGAATTCTTCTGTCGGCAGGTCATTCTGGCGCAACTTACGAACAGATGCAAGCAGCAATTGATGCTGGTGTTCATTATGTAACCCATGCGTTTAACGCAATGCCGGGAATCCACCACCGGAGGCCGGGGCTGTTGTCGGCAGCGTTGCTTGATTCGCGTGTCACGATTGAACTGATTGCCGACGGCGTTCATATTCACCCTGCGGTGCTGAATTTGGCGCTGCGATTGAAAGGACCGGAAAATGTCGTACTGGTTTCAGACGGAACCCGGGCTGTAGGAATGCCGGATGGAGAATATGATCTGGGCGGGCAAACGGTTCGTCTGCATCAAGGGAAAATGACGTTACCCGACGGAACGATTGCCGGTAGCGCAGCGCCATTGCTTGCCGGAGTTCGCTTTATGGCGAAAGTGGCAGGCAGGCCATTATATGAAGTGGTTCGCATGGCAACGTTGAATCCGGCGCGGCTGATGAAACTGGAAGATCGATTAGGCAGCCTGGAAAATGGGAAAGAGGCTACCTTTTTGCGAGTGTCACCGGGTTTACTGTTGAATGA
>DATMYT010000196.1:0-3895 GCA_035560855.1 Negativicutes bacterium
ATAAGGAGGAGTTTCCATTGGCTTTGGTTACCTTGCATCAAGTTCTGCAGGATGCCCGCAAACGGAAGTATGCTGTAGGCGGCTTCAACGTGTTTAACTTCGAGACGCTCGGCGCGGTAGTGGAGGTGGCGGAAGAACTGAAAGCACCCTTGGTACTGGGAATAGCGGAGAGGTTGTTCAAGTTTGTGGATGTAGACACCTTGGCTGCAGCAATGTCCCGAGCCGCGCAAAGAACCTCGGTTCCGGTTGCCCTTCATCTTGATCATGGGCACACGTATGAAGGTGTCATGAAGGCAGTTCGCTGGGGATTCACATCAGTTATGTTTGATGGATCTGCGCTGTCAATGACTGAAAATCTGAAAAAAACTAAAGAAATCACTCGTATAGCCCATTCACTCGGCATTTCTGTCGAAGGTGAATTGGGCTATATTGGTCATTGCGATGATGTAACCGGTATCACTTCGAACGAACTTGTATCAGCAGAGGCTGCCGCCGATTTCGTGATGAAGACAAAAATTGATGCTTTAGCAGTGTCTGTCGGCACCAATCACGGGGCCATTAAAGGAACAGGCGGATTGAATATCATCCGTCTGGCTGAACTGAATAGCATAGTGGATGTGCCATTGGTCCTACATGGCGGGTCCAAATTAAGTCGTGAAGACTGCCGCTTGGTAATCGAAAATGGAATTTCAAAAATCAACATTGCAACGGATATGTCTCTTTCCGCGGCGGAACGACTTCGAACCGAACTGGCTAAGTCACCGACAGCCAATTATATTCACTTGATGACTTCTGTCAAGAAAGGCGTCAAGGATTTAGTGCGAAAATACATGCTAAACTTTGATTGCATCAGCCGAGCAGTTTAAACGCAGCACAAAATTGGTTTTATGCATAAAAACCGTCATCTGCGAGATGCAGTTGGCGGTTTTCGTGCATAGACGAATTGTATTGCCACAGATATAATATAATTCGGCTCTTTTTTCGGAAGATATTGGAAAGTTGAATCAGGAGATGAATTTGGCAGTGTCTCTTTTTGACGACAAACAACGAGTTGTAAATCTTATGGATATTACTCAGTGGCGGTTGACGCCTTATCAAATCCTTGTTCTTGGATTTGCAGGGCTCATTCTATTTGGCGCCTTTTTGCTGATGTTGCCGATTTCCACTCAATCGGGAGAAGGGACTCCCTTTGTTGATGCACTTTTTACTTCCACTTCGGCTGTATGTGTTACGGGGCTAGTGGTCGTTGATACCGGCACTTTTTATTCATCTTTTGGTCATATGGTGGTTATTGTTTTGATTCAGGCCGGCGGCCTGGGGATTATGGCCATGTCTACGTTGTTTGCACTCTTGATCGGCAAAAAAATTCGTCTGAAGGAACGCCTGCTGATGCAGGAGGCGATGAACCAGCTTACAATATCTGGAGTAGTTCGTTTGACCATTTATATTATTCGGGTTACTTTACTGATCGAATTCGTTGGGGGTACGATCCTTGCTATACGATGGTATCCGGAAATGGGCGTGAAAGGGATATATTATGGATACTGGCATGCAGTATCTTCTTTCTGCAATGCAGGCTTTGATCTGTTTGGCCCTATAACGGGGAAATTCAGCAGTATAACATCCTATGTGGATGATATTACCGTCAATCTGACCATTGCCGGACTGATTCTTTTGGGCGGCATAGGGTTTGCAGTAATGTATGATATTTGGACCAGTCGTTCTTTTGCGAAGTTGGCTATGCATAGTAAGATTGTTTTGGTAACAACCGGCATTTTGATTTTGGTCGGTGCGATTCTGATTTATATGTTTGAACATGCGAACCCTGATACGTTGGGTCCGCTTACCAGTCAAGGAAAATTTTTAGGAAGCTTTTTTCAGTCGGTAACTCCGCGTACAGCTGGTTACAATACAATTGATATTGGGAAAATGTACAATGGATCCTTATTGTTACTTGTCATTCTAATGTTTATCGGCGCATCTCCAGCATCGACGGGCGGTGGTATCAAAACCTCCACTTTTTCAGTGCTGGTTTTGGCTATTTGGGCCTTGATCCGGGGACGAAGCGATGCGGAGTGCTTTGGACGCCGCATTCCCAAAGAAATAATTTACAAAGCGTTTTCGGTCATGTTTATTGCCTTCATCTTGGTTGTTGCGGTAACGATGGCGCTAACGATTACGGAACATGCAGAGTTCATGCAGGTTTTGTTTGAAGTGACTTCCGCTTTCGGCACGGTTGGGCTGACTACCGGCATTACACCATCGCTTTCAATGGCAGGGAAAGGTTGGCTAATTTTAACAATGTTTGCGGGGCGGGTAGGCCCGATTACGTTGGCTCTTGCCATTGCAATGCGGGCGCGAAAAGCTCAGATACAGTATCCTGAGGGAAAAATCATCATCGGATAGGGGGGGATGCATTGGTGAGAACGAAAAAACAGTTCGCCGTAATTGGGTTGGGACGTTTTGGAACCAGTGTGGCGGTTACATTGCAAATGTTGGGACATGAAGTGTTGGCCATTGATTCGGATGAGGATCAGGTTCAGAAAATAAGTGACCAAGTGACACATGTGGTACAGGCTGATACCACCGATGAAAATTCGTTGAATGCACTGGGACTTCGCAATTTCGACGCAGTAGTTGTCGCCATTGGTGCGGATGTGCAGGCCAATGTTGCAACGACACTTTTGCTAAAGGAACTGGGAATACCATACATCATCGCCAAGGCCCGTAATGCGCTACATGGGAAGATGTTGGAAAAGATCGGTGCGGACCGGGTGGTTTATCCTGAACGCGACATGGGCCAACGGGTGGCGCATAGTTTGATTTCGTCCAATGTTCTGGATTATATTGAACTATCTCCGAATTTAAGTTTGGTGGAAGTCACAGCGCCGGGACTTTTCGTTGGGCGCACATTGCAACAGACCAACATGCGGGCCCTTTACTGCATAAATGTAGTGGCGATCAAACGCTACGATAAGCTGATCGTGCCACCTCAGCCGGAAGAGATTATTCAGGAGTGCGATATTTTGATTGTTATCGGCTCGACGGAAGGGTTACAACGCTTGGAGGTTTTGGGATGACGCGGCAGATTCTGAGTTCAGAGAACCCACATATCAAGTTGGTAGCTTCGCTGCGACAAAAAAAACATCGAGATGAAACCGGTTTGTTTGTCGTGGAAGGGGTGCGACTTGTCCAGGAAGCAATAACTTCAACGTGTCAATTCGAGTTGGCTGTGATTTCCGAGGAAGAAGCGGGCGGCTTGCGAATACAGCAGCTTATTGATAAATTTGAGGAATCCGGTTGTCCGGTGATTGTTGCTCCAGCGGTCTTGTTTCGAAAAATCAGCGATACGGCAACGCCCCAGGGAATTTTGGCTGTTGTCAAACAACGTAGTGAGCGTCTTGCCGATCTTTCGACGCCTGAGGGTTCGACCGTATGGGTCATTTTGGATGCGATCCAGGACCCCGGCAATGTAGGAACGATCATTCGCACAGCGGATGCCGCCGGAGCAGCAGGAGTAATCCTCACAGAAGGCTGCGCCGATTTGTATGCAGGTAAAACAACGCGTGCGACAATGGGCTCATTGTTTCATATTCCAGTGGTAAAATCATCGGTTGGAGAATGTCTGTCTTTTTGCAAAGACAAGGCTTTGCCGTTCTATGTAGCGGGAGTTGATGCGGCGCATTCCTATACAGAGGCCAATTTAAAGGAACCGTGCGCGATTGTTTTTGGCAATGAAGGCTCGGGCGTCGGCGAAGAATTCAGCCGCCTCTCTTCGATGAACCTAAAGATTCCGATGGTCGGTCGAGCCGAATCTCTCAATGTTGCTTCTGCAGCAGCGATTATTTTGTTTGAAGCAGCTCGGCAAAGGGGAATATCCTTGTCATTATAATTC
>DATMYT010000197.1:0-3743 GCA_035560855.1 Negativicutes bacterium
GAGATGTAGGGCTGCGAAGGAGCGTTTTTCCGGCAGCAATTTGTGCAGGAAAGCGGCGGCGGATTCTTTTTCTTCCGCCGTGATCGGAAAAATCAACTTTGGATCGGGCGAGAGGGACGCACCCTGTTTTTCCACCAGCGACATCATCGCCGCTACCTCGTGAGGTAGCGGTAACCCTGTTTTTCCGGCAACGTCAGATGGATGAGGAAAACCTTGGGTCAAAAATAAACGACGGGTGAGGGATCGCAACAAGTTGCCGGAATAGAAGTAACCAATCCGCTCACGCGCGCCTGATAAAAAGGCCAAGTGATTTACTTTGTCCACAGGCCCGAGCACGATAGCTACATCATAATTTTGCCTGCGCAATTGTCGCAGGACCATTTGGCGTTCGGACAGCGGCGCGGAAGTATCATATTCCATGACCTGCGTCAGCTCTGCAACCCGCCGAAAAGCCTCTGCAAGGTAAGGCGTGCACAACATATCGATTTTTGCAGCGGGAAATGCAGATCGTAGCGCAACAATGGCCGGAAACGACCAAAGGGCATCACCAATGTGATCCATCTTTAGTAACAGAATCTGCTCTGGATTTCTCATCGCAATGTTTCCTTCAAAACAGATTCGTAGGCTTTCTTCAAACTATCTGCCGCAAGCGGCCAAGTGAAACGTTCCCGGATGCGCTCAGCAAGCGATTGATTATAGGGAGCGGACAACGCCGCATCCACGGCAGAACGCAAGCTTGTCGGGTCCGCCGGGTCGCAGATCCAGGCATCAGCGTCAAAATATTCCCGCCACGGCGCGCGGTTGGTCGTTACTACATTGCAGCCGCAAATCGACGCTTCCAGACTGACCAAACCGGTGTTTTCCCACCAACTGCCCAGAACATGGACTTTGGCTGCCTTCATGGCGCTGAATACTTCCTGCTGCGGTAGTCCTTCAATAAACAACGAACGCGGTATCTTATCCGCAGCCCGTCGGCAAGCATCAAAATACGAACGTTGATAGGAGGGAACCCCACCGATGAAGACCACGGGCGTAGACAGTCCGGCAAGCGCTTTCGCGACGCCGAGCTGATTCTTGCGCTCTTCGAAGCGTCCCACACACAACACAAAATCGCGGAGCCCATAGCGATCTGCGAACAGATTCGCATCAGCGGGTTCAATGTCTTCAAAATCCACCGCGTTATATATAATGGAAAACTTGTCCTTCGGTTGGGCAAAATCCCGCTGTAATTCCAGCGCTTCTTCCTCTGAGTTGGGCAGAATGCGCTCAGCATTATCCAACGCTTCGCGCTGCAGGGCAATGTCCTTTGACATTCGCTTTCGTTTGTGTCCGGCATAATAGTTAAATACCGAGGAACGGGGCAGGAGTGAGCGTGCCATCCGGTGCAAAAGCGAGTGCGAGGTTTCAAAGAAAAATTCAATCGGATTCCAATAATTCGTCGTGATTACAAAAGGAATTCCCAGTTTTTTGGCGCGACCGGTTTGTTCATGCATGGATTCGATGTCAAAAAGATTAAAAACATGGACGAGATCAAAGCCACCTTTTAGTATATCGGCCGGGTTGGGTGAAATAGTAGCTTCTATCCCGCAACTGTCAAGATATTTTTGCATTTTCAACAGTTGAACCGTATCTCCGCCTGGAACATCAAAAATTTGCGGGCGACAAGCAAACAATACTTTCATTCAGTCCTCCTGCTGCCAACCTCGCGGATGATTTCCGCCGTCTGGCGAGCGATTTTTTGCCAAGTGAAGCACTGCAGCACTCGCTTGCGTCCTGCAATCGACAACAGTTGACGTAAAGAGGGGTCATCCATCATTTTTTTTATAGTATCAGCCAAGCTCCTCGCATCTTGCTCCGGGAATACCAGTCCCGCATCATCAATCACCAAAGGAATTTCGCCGGAGGATGAACCGATGACCGGAGTGCCGCAGATCATGGCTTCAATGAGCACGCGACCGAATTGTTCCTTCCAGTCCTGCGTCGTGCGTGACGGCAAAACAAAGACATCCATAGCCGGATAATAACGATACATTTCCGTATTTTTGACATAAGGAACCCAAGTGATTTTAGTGTCTAATCCTAGCTGACATGCCAGTTTTCGCAGTTCAGTTTCATCGGAGCCGCTGCCAATCAGCAGAAGCTGCCAGGGACGATCCGCCAGTAAAGCCAATGCATTGAAAAGATCTTCCAGCCCTTTTTCTTTAGCAATGCGACCGATATATCCGATAGTGAAATGTTGCAATTTTAGATCAGCCCGTAGGGAACTCCCGTCTATCGCGGGAAAGTCTGCCGGGTCAAGTGCTAGCGGTACACGTCGAATTTCCTTCTGAAAACCGCGGAGTCGGAGGACGTCTTCCACATCACTTGAGCCTGCCACGCCTAAATCGCTATGAGTAAAAACGTATTTTTCAGCTTGGCGATGTAAAAAAGAGTAGTGGCAGTCGAGGTTTTGCCAGGTATAAAAAATTAATTTTGCCTGCGGACAAATTTTGCGCTTCCAGTAAAGTACTTGCCACGCAACATAGGAGTAGGGTTCTTCATACAAAAAGATAACATCCGGCTGCACTTCCTTTAATGTAGCACAAATGTTGCGGTAACGAAAACTCAAGCCTTTATAAGCGTTTCTCACTTTATCAATCCGTACCCGCCAAGCGGCGTCGTCCGGTGGAATATGGGCTTCTACCATGGACGTTGATTCATCCCAACGCGGGGGAACGAGCAGCGTAATCTGCATGTCGGGTTCGGCAGCCAGATGGGAGATGTATTGTTGATTTGCCGCGAGAACAGCAGCGTGCCATGAAAAAAGAACCTTTATCATGGGCGACCCCCTATACAAACATTGTCAAAAAATAATTATACCCAATACACGATATCACAGGTTGAGCGCCAAATCAATGGAGGTTAACCCTGTGCGTTTGTGAGACGGGTTTGTTTAACAACTGGTCTTGTGATATGTGTAATAGCCAATTATGAACGGCTATGATAAAATAATTGAAGCCTTGAATATGGAAGCGATGAGGAAGAGATGAATTTCTTTTCAACAGGTAATACTATTGGCAGTGTAAAAAACATCGAGAACGCGATCGTGGCGTGCTTAATTGGGTATGGTTTTTTTTCTGTCTTCAATATTGCCTGGGGAAATGCACTGATTGATGTTGCCCTTGTGTTATCTTTTATTCGGTTGGGATTTTCCCGCATCGGATTGAATCCTGACAAGAAGATTCTTACATTCATGGCTGTTTATTGGGGCGTGCTAGCGTGCGCGTCAGTGTTTGCCTTTCTGCCGGCGCCTTCGATCCAACCTCTTTGGCGATCTTTTTATTTCATCGGTCCCCCGTTTTTTCTTGGAAGCTTGTTTTTTCAGTCGAAATCGCAACGGGCTCTTTTCTTGCTCAGCATGGTTCTCGCAGGAATGGCTTCGTCAAGTTGCGCCTTTTGGCAGGCTATGAGCGGACAAGAACGAATGCCAGGATTTATTGACCTGTTGGAATTAGCAGGAGAATTAAGCTTGCTTATTCCAATTCTGCTTGTGGTGACCCTGCATAATGAATACGAGCACCGTATCAGATGGATTTCTGCGATAGCCTTGTTGTTTGCAATCGGGGCGCTGGTACTGAATGGTACTAGAGGAGCATGGGTGGCTGTAGGATTCACATGTGGAGGGTATCTTTTTTATAGTTTGGTCAAGAGGACTATGTCACGGATTAAAGTTGCGGCTATTGTCGTTTTGCTGATCTTGGCAC
>DATMYT010000198.1:0-14333 GCA_035560855.1 Negativicutes bacterium
CCTTTAAAAAATGCTTACATGTTTTTTTTTAGAGTTTATAGCCAAAATCGGCAAGCCAGGAAAGCCCTTCGGCGGTTTTTCCCGCCGGAACGTATTCCAGACCGACATGTCCGGCGTATCCTACTTCGTCAATCGCAGCAAAGACAAAGCGATAATTGATTTCGCCGGTTCCCGGCTCATGACGTCCCGGATTGTCTGCGATCTGGATATGGCCGATCCTGGCGATCTCCTTGCGCAGGATGTTCACCAGTTCACCCTCCATTCGCTGGGCATGGTAGATATCATACTGCAGGCGAACATTCGGGCGATTTACGGCTTCAATGACGGCAAACACCTGACTGGTCGTGCTCAGGGTGAATCCCGGCATATCCTTGGCATTCAACGGTTCAATCAACAGTGTCAATGCGGCGGCGGCACAAGCATCTGCGGCAAACGCAAGATTAGCGACCAGTGTTTTTTGTTGCTCAGCTTCCGACACATCCGCCAATTTTTTGCCCACCAGGCAGTTCACACGCGGTGTACCGAGCGCTTTGGCATACTCGACGGCTTTGGCCACTCCGGCGCGGAATTCTTCGACGCGACGGGGATCGACGGCCACACCCCGGTCACCAGCGGCCCAGTTGCCTGCAGGCAGGTTGAACAGGACGAGTGACAGCTTGTTTTTGTCGAGCAGGTCTTTTACTTCCTGAATCGGATAATCATAGGGAAACATAAACTCAACGGCTTTGAAGCCCGCCTGCGCTGCGGCGGCAAACCGTTCCGTGAACGGTACTTCGGTAAACATCATGCTCAGGTTTGCGGAAAATTTCGGCATACTTCATTCCTCCAGTTTTTGTTTAATGGTTATTTTTTCCGGGAGATCGCTTTGCGGGCGGCGGCAGCCACCGCCACCTTGTCCAGTCCGTGCTTGCTGAGAATGGCTTCATAAGCGCCGGATTCGCCGAACACATCCTTGATCCCCAATATTTCCAGCGGCAACGGCAATTCTCCTGCCAATACTTCCGCCACCGCAGAACCTAATCCGCCATAGATGCTGTGTTCTTCCACGCTTACCACTGCACCGGTTTTGCGGCCGGAAGCAAGAAGCAACGCCGCGTCGATGGGCTTGACGGTATGCATATCAACGATCTCGGCCTTGATGCCTTCTTTTGCCAGAATTTCTGCGGCTTCGATCGCTTTGGTCACCATGTAGCCGTTAGCAACGATCGTTACATCCGTGCCTTCTTGCAGCACAATGCCCTTGCCGATCTCAAACTTGGAATTCTCCGTGTAGATCGGCGCCACTTCCGCCCGACTGAGCCGCAAATAAACCGGCCCCTCAAGTGCCGCAGCGGCAAATACTGCCTGCTTGGCCTGAAACTCGTCCGCTACCACAATAACGGTCATGTTCGGCAGCGTTCGCATGATCGAAACATCTTCCACCGACTGGTGGCTGGCCCCATCATAAGAGTCGGAGAAGCCGCCGTAAGCGCCAGCCAGTTTCACATTCAAATGATTGTAGGCAACCAGGCTACGGACCGAATCAGCCGCCCGCAATGCCAGCAAAAATGCAAAAGTATTAACAAAAGGAATCTTCCCGGCGGTGGCAAGACCCGATGCGATCCCCACCATATTCCCCTCGGCGATGCCGATGTTGAAAAAGCGATCAGGGAATGCCTGTTTAAAGAGGATGGAACGACTGGAGCTGGCGACATCCGCGTCCAGAACTACCACATTCGGATTGCTCCGGCCTAGTTCGACCAGCGCCTCACCATAGGCTTCGCGCATTGCTTTCATTCGTTGTTCCCTCCCAGCTCAGCCATGGCGATGGCAAAATCTTTGTCCTCTATCGCTTTGCCGTGCCAGGTATTTTTTCCTTCCATGAACGACACGCCTTTGCCTTTAACCGTTTTAGCGATGATCACAACAGGGCTTCCGCAGACGGTCTTAGCCTGGTCGATGGCCGCATCGATCGAGCGTACATCATGTCCGTCAGCCGTCAGCACCTTCCAGCCAAACGCCGCAAACTTCTGCCCGATATCTCCCATCGGCATGATATCTTCCAACGTCCCATCCAGCTGCACGCCGTTATTGTCGACGATCGCAATGATATGATCCAGTTTGAATTTCGCGGCGGCCATCACAGCTTCCCAGTTCTGCCCTTCCTGCAGTTCGCCGTCGCCGAGCAGAACATAGGTGTAAAAATCCTGCTTGTCCAGGCGACCCGCCAAACTCATGCCGACACCGACGGAAAGCCCCAATCCGAGAGATCCTGTGGAAATGTCCACGCCGGGGATTCGCTTCATATCCGGATGACCCTGCAACATGCAACCCAACTGGCGGAGATTTTTCAGTTCAGCCTTGGGGAAATAGCCCTTGTCCGCCAGCGTCGTGTACAGAACCGGGGCGCAGTGGCCTTTCGAAGCGATGAACCGGTCCCGTGAGCAATTGCAGGCGTCTTTGCAATTTACATTCATCTGGTTGTGATACAGTACAGTCAGAATCTCGACCGCGGACAACGACCCGCCGGGATGGCCCGTCTTGACATTGTGCAGCATTTTGACAATGTCGATCCGCATCTGTTTGGCAATGGTTTTGAGCTGTTGCTCTTTTGCCGCATCCATTGACATAAATTCATGCCTCCTTTATTAAACCGGCGTCAGTACCAGTTTCATTCCCTGTTTGTTTTCAAATTTGGTGAAAGCTTTCTCCCAGTCGGTAATCGGCATAATATCCGAAACCAGCGCCTTGGTGTCCACCGTTCCGGCGGCAATCAGCTGGATTGCTTTTTCCCAGGACGTCCAGGTGGAGCCGAGCGAGCCTGTCACCTTCAGTTCACGGTAGCATATCTTTTCGAAATCAATCTGAATGGGTTTGCCAAACAGGCCAATCTGCGTGTACTGTCCTGCTTTGCGAGTCAGCAATAGCGCATCGCCCGCCGCCCTCGCCGCCCCGGAACATTCGAGCGTCACGTCGGCGCCTTTGCCGTCGGTAATTCGGTTGATTACATCAAAAACGTTTTCAGCGGTCACATCGACCGTATAATCGGCCCCCAGTTTCTTGGCCAGTACCAGCCGCTCCCGATCAACGTCGGTCCCGCTGACCACTACGGTCGCACCCGCCGACTTGGCGACCTGCAGTGCTTGCAGTCCGATCGATCCCGGTCCGCTGACCAGTACGACATCCCCGGTAATGATGGTTGTCAGTTCCAGCGCGGCGTGTACGACACAAGCCAACGGCTCGCACAGCGCACCGGCGATAAAATCGACATGATCCGGCAAGCGGTGAATTCGTTCCTGCGGCACTACCGTATATTTTGCAAACACGCCGTTGTACCAATAGCCAAGCGTACGACGGCTATTGCAGAGGTTATATCGCCCGGTTCGGCAATACAGGCACTCGCCGCAAAAACTAACTGCGGTCTCGGACGTCACCCGGTCCCCTATTTTCCAACGCGCGACCCCTTCGCCAACTTCCACCACTATTCCGCAAAATTCATGTCCGGTAATTACAGGGGGATTGATCGGAATTCCAGCAATATCATCATGATAGATATGCAGATCGGACCCGCAGATTCCCGCAGCTTTCACTTCGATCTTCACCTGTCCCGGTCCGGCCTTCGGCTCGGCGACCTCCCTGATTTCCATATTGCCATCGCCTTTGGCATACTTGACTAATCCTTTCAAAACGTGAACCTCCTCGTCGAAACGTATTTTTTCCAATCGCCTATTGGCGATAATCCGCGCTAAAATCGAAAGCGCTTAGTCTAGCCTTCACCATGTGTCGTCGCATGGCCTCCGCCGCTTTAGCTTCGTTGCGCAGCAGCATAGCATCAATGATCGCCAAGTGCTCTCCCTGTGTTTGCGCCATTCGTTGCGGCATCCGGAGTGACACTGCCCGAATCCGCGCATTCTGTGCATATAAATTGTCGATAAGATTGATCAGATAAATGTTATTGGAAGCCTTGACGATATAATTGTGAAATTCCTTATCTGCCACCATGGCGGCTTCGTAGTCGTCACTCGTCATTGTCATGAACCGATCACGAAATTCGATCAGATCGCGTTCTTCGACGATCGGAGTAACCAGGCGCGCCAGCAGGGGTTCGAGCATTTCACGGACCTGAAACACGTCATTGATGGTTTTGGGCGTGATCTCGGTTACGAACGATCCCCGTTGCGGCACAATTGTTACCATCTGTTCCTGTGCTAGGAGGTTCAACGCCTCCCGGATCGGCGTCCGGCTGACTCCGATCTTTTCTACCAGGTCCTTCTCATTGAGCAGGAATCCCGGTGGAAAAGCGCAGCTGATGATATTTTGCCGAATGATTTTGTAAGCGCGTTCCTTAAGACTTAGCGTCGAGGACTCTTCGGGAGTCAGGCCGTTATAATCAGGCATGTTTCACCTTTCCTATCTCAAGTAGTGTGAACAGCTTATATTTCCGTCCTACTTGTTGACGTCGATCAGAACCTTCATCACTGCGCCGCCTACATTATCGTCAATAAACTGATAAGCCGCCGTGTAATCTCTTAGGTCGAAGTGTTTCGAAATCAAGGCGCCCACCTTGACTTGTCCCGCGGCGATAAACCGGATTGCATCGTCGTAATCCTCCGCCAGATAGTTCATATGCCCGATCAGGTTCAGCTCCCGGCGTTGCACCAGGGCCAGCTCTACCGGGACAAGATCGTAGAAGTTGCCGACGAGTACGATATTGGTGCCGCGCCGCGCGAAACGGATCGCCTGTTCCAATGTTTTGGGCGAACCCACGCAATCCAGAATGAAGTCGGCTCGATTCGGACCAAAGTGCTCGAGAATTGCCTCTTCCAGATCTGTTTTCATGGTGTTGACGGCGTAGTCGATGCCGCATTCTTTGGCCAAGTCCAGCCTGACATCGCTAATATCGGCGATCATGACTTTGTCGGCGCCGAGAGCTTTCGCCGCCTGGGCCGCCAGATTTCCGATCGGTCCGGCCCCAATCACCAGGATTTTGCTGCCCTCAGGCTTGCCGCCAAGTTTTACAGCGTGTACGCCAACAGACGCCGGTTCCACCAACGCCCCTTGATCGAACGTCATCGTCCCAGGCAGTTTATGCAGCTTGGCGGCATCCACCGCGAAATATTCCGAAGCCATGCCGGTCAGTCCGCCCAGCACGCCCATGACCTTATAGGTTTCGCACAGATTATACCGACCCTGTCGGCACATGAAGCATTCGCCGCAAAAATGCTGCGGTCTGAGCACCACCCTGTCGCCTATGGCGAATTCCTTCACGCCGCTGCCCAGTTTGACAACCGACCCCGCTCCTTCGTGCCCTTGCACCAAGGGAAGCGTAGCGTACTTATGTTTGCCGTGGTACACATGAATGTCGGACCCGCAAACGCCGAGCCGCATAACCTTCATCAAGACTTGCCCTTTGCCCGGTTCCGGCGTCGGAACGTCATGAAATTCTATTGTTTTCGCCGACTGCAATACTGCCTGTAACATTATCATTCATCACCTTTTTTGATTGATCCTGCTTACCCCATATATGCAGCTTACTTTTATTTCGCCTTCATTTTTCCCAGATATGCCTCTTTCACCCGGGAATCGTTGATCATGTCTTTGGATGCGCCGGTAAGTACAACATTGCCGCCTTCCAATATGTAGAGCCGATTTGACACTTCCATCGCCAGCAGGGCATTTTGCTCCACCAGCAAGATTGGCACACCCATCGCATTGATTTCGACAATCCGCTGGAACAATTCGTCAATAATCTTCGGCGCCAACCCCATCGAAGGTTCATCAAGCAGCAACAGTTTCGGTCGGCCCATGAGGGCCCGTCCGACGGCAAGCATCTGCTGCTCCCCGCCGCTAAGGCTCCAGGCATATTGTTTGTAGCGTTCTTTCAATCGGGGGAAGAAATGGTAGACTTTTTCGATGTCTTCCGTCACATTCGCCCCGCTGATGCCCCGCCAGGCCACCGTCCCCACTTTTAAGTTTTCCTCTACAGTAAGACCTGGGAAAACATGGCGCCCCTCCGGTACGTGCAGCAACCCTGCATGTGCAATGTGCCTGGGGCTCTTATTTTCAATCTGTTCACCATTATATTTGATCTCGCCTTTTTTTGTAACCAGCCCGGAGATTGATTTTAACAAGGTAGTTTTCCCGGCGCCATTGCTGCCGATCAAGGCGACAATTTCGTTGGCGCCCACCTCCAGGCTGACTCCATGCAAGGCCTCAATATTTCCGTAAAAGGCATATAAATTGCTGATGTTAAGCACTTCGGCCCCTCCCCAGATATGCCTCAATGACCGCGTCATTGCTCTGAATTTCGGCCGGCACGCCTTCGGCGATTTTTCGTCCAAAGTTCAGCACCGTAATGGTGTGGCAGATGTTCATGATCAGATCCATTGAATGTTCCACTAATAACACGGCGGTGTTGCTTCTGACCGCGAGTCCAATCAACGCGTCCACTTGTTCCATTTCTTTGCTGTTGAGACCGGCGGCCGGTTCATCGAGCAGGAGGACTTTAGGACGCGTCAACAACGCCCGGACGATCTCAAACAGCTTCTGTTGTCCATAAGAAAGTGTGGTGATGGATTCATCCAGATCAAGTTTGAGTCCGGCAGCCGCAAGAATTTCTTTCAGGGAAGCATCCTGAGGATTGGCAACATGGCCTTTTTTGTCGGCCAGATCGATGCCCAAATATAGATTGGACTGAATATCACAGCGCTTGAGCAGACGAGGATGCTGGAACGTGCGGGCAATTCCCCGGCGCGCCCTGGTATAGTTTGGCTTATGTGTGATATCTTCCCCAGCCAGCGTAATTTTTCCAGCATCCATATCCGTCACGCCGCTGATCAGATTTAACATAGTGGTCTTGCCGGATCCATTCGGACCAATCAGTCCATGCACCCGCGCGGGAGAAAGATTGAATGAAACCTCATCCGCCGCGACCACGCCGCCAAAGCGTTTACAGAGTTTATCCAATACCATTATCGGCTGACTTGTCGAAATCGTCGGGTTGGCATTTTTTTCTGACGACACAAGCATAAAGCTTCTTACCTCCTCCAATGAGTCCGTCCGGCATAACAACCATCAGCAGAATTACACCGATTCCGTAAACCAGAAGAATGTATTCCTGCAACGGCCGGAACCATTCCGGCAGCATGATCAGCAAAACAGTGCCGATGATCGGGCCGAGCAGTGAATTGTAGCCGCCGAGCATCAGCATGACCAAATACAGAACTGACTGTGGAAAAACAAACGATGTCGCGCTGGTATAGCTGCTGAGGAATGCAAACAGCGAGCCCGCAATACCGCAATATACGCCGGAAATTACGTAAGCAACGTTTTTGGTGAAATAGCTGTTCACGCCCATGCATTTGGCAGCTATCTCATTGTCCCGAATCGCCATGAAAGATCTGCCTAAGGCAGAGCGGTGAATCCACTCCGTCACCAGACTAATGGCAACGGCAAAAAACAACAGCAGGTAGAAATAGCCGAGGTCACTGGTGATATGCCATCCACCAATGCCAAAGGGAGGAATGTTGCCGATGCCGTTGGCGCCGCCGGTTACCGGCGTCCAGTTCTGAAAAATTCCGTTCAGCGTCATCACGACCCCAATCGTAGCAAAGCCGAAATAGTGACCATGCAGACGAAATAAAGCCATGCCCACCAGGGCGACAAAAAGGCCCGTCCCGAGCGCACTTACTAATAGTGCCAACAGCGGCGCTACCCCAAATTTCGTAGTCAGTATGGCCGTTATATAAGCTCCCAGTCCCCAATAACCCGCCTGGGCAAAAGACATTTGACCGGTCATGCCAAAAATCACGAACAAGCTTAAAACGCACACATAGGTAATAAGCATCATGTCGATAACGCGCAGCATATAATTGGAGATCCCGAGCGGCAGCAACGCGGCGAGCGTCAATCCTGCCAACAAAAGCAACAGGGCGATCAGTTTTTTCTTCGCTATCATCTCTGAACCCCCTAAACCTTTTCGGCGATTTTTTCGCCAAATAAGCCCTGCGGCCGAATAACCAAAACAACGATCAGGAACATGAATACAATCGCATCTCTATAGGTCGATGAAATATAGGCGCCGGAAAAAGTATCGACAAACCCTACGATGATTCCGCCAATGATCGCTCCATGCACACTGCCGAAGCCACCGATGACCACTGCCGCAAAAGCTTTGAGGCCCGTAATGCCGCCCATGGTCGAAGTGACAAAGAACACCGGCGCCAGCAGCATACCACCCACCCCAGCAATCAGCGCGCTGATTGCAAACGTCAGACTGGTAGCGACAATCACCGGAATGCCAATCAATGAAGCCGCGTATTGATCCTGAACCGTGGCTTGCAGGATATGGCCCAAAAAGGTCCGCTCCAGCAAGTAAAAGATCCCGGCCATCAGTACGGCAGACACCCCAATCGTCACGATGAATTGCCATTCGATCGACACATTGCTAAAGCGCGCCACACCATCTACCAGCGGCTCGACTGACAGAGGGGCCGGTCCCCAGATGAGGGTAGCGGCTTCCTTCATAGCGATAGAGGCGCCGATCGTGCTGATGATGACTGTGATGTCCCAGGAATTTCGCAGGGGCCAATAGGTGATAAAGTGAAAAACAACACCGACAAGCCCCATAATCACAGCGCAAGCTACAAGCGCAATCCACACAGGTATGCCCATTGTTTCCGCCAAAGTGTAAGATATGAACGCGCCAGCCATCAGAAGCTCGCCCTGAGCAAAGTTAACAATCCCGCCGGCCCGCCAGATAAGAACCATTCCCATGGCTACCATTCCATAGACGATACCCATGGCCAGGCTAGTAATCAATAATTGTAAGGCCATCCGCCGCTCCTCCATTTTTGATCAGGGGAGTAATTTGCCTACTCCCCTGTTTGACTTTGCTAAGAGTTCCTGTTCAACTTACCGTCCCTTGACGGATTCAATCACGGTGAGCACGTTATTTTTAAGTTGAACGATCGTTGATCCGGTACCACCGACATTATTCTTGTCAAACGTATAGGTAGTGGCTACTCCGACATAATCCTTGATGCCCGCAAGCGCTTCCCGAACCTTGTTCTTGTCGGTGGAGCCCGCTTTGGTAAAGGCTTCAATCGCCAGTGAAACTGCGTCATAGTTCATCGCAGCATTGAATTCGGATTCGATTTTGTATTTTTCTTTGTATTTCCTGGCGAATTCCGCAGTTTTGGGCAGAGGACTGGTATGAACGTAGTCAGCTACCGAGTACACGCCTTCCGCATTGGCTTTGGCCAAGTCGGTTGCGATTTTGGTGATATAGGAGTTCGATCCGATCAGAGGAACATTGATATCAAGCGCTTTCATCTGTTTCATGATCAGACCGGCTTCGACCATTTGCGACCAGGCCAGGATTCCATCAGCACCGGAAGCTTTAATTTTCGCCAATTGCGGCGTGAAGTCCTTATCGCCCGAGTTATAGGATTCTCTCAGCACGGCAGGTGTGCCGTTGTCCGTCAGTGTCTTCTCAGCCACAGTGGCCGCGCCGGTAGCGAAGTTGTCCGTGTCGTGGAGCAGGGCAACCTTTTTCAGTTTCAGGTTCTTGGAGGCATAATTGGCGATGGCAGCCGCCGAGATCGCGTCGGCTGTACGAGACTGGAACATCCAGGGGTTCTGCTGTTTGCCTAGGTCATTGCTGCTGCCGATGACCATGGTAGGAATTTCAGCTTTTTTAATGCCGGGCGATAGCGCCATGTCCATGTTGCTGTAAATGGGTCCAATGATAAGGTCGGCGCCGGAGTTGACTACTTTATTGAAGGCATTTACCGCCCCAGGTTCATTGCCGCCGTCATCTTCAAAGAAGGCTTCGATTTTGCGGCCATTGATGCCGCCTTTGGCATTGACTTCGTCGATTGCAAGAAGGATTCCGTTTTTCGAGTATTGGCCGGTCAGCGCTCTTTCACCGGTCAGCGATGTCACCACACCAATTTTGATCGGTTTGGATTTATCATCCGCCGGTTTGGATGCCGGAGACGATCCACAACCTGCAATAACGGACAGAACAAACATGCTCACAACCAGAATTATCAGCCACTTCTTCATTGAAAAAATTCCCCCTTCTTCTCATTATGATCCCCTAATAGTCTTCAATTTATTTTCAAAGTTGCGCCCTTATCGCCCTCCTTTTTTTGCATTTTCAAGCCTTTCCCGGTGTTTATTGGACGGAGTCTTTACGAGTCAACTGCCCCTTCAAAATTGAAGAGTCACGTTTCTTACCATTCGAAAAGAATATTGCAACTGGTATACAACTAATATATTTGTTGAATATTACAATACAACAAAACTATTCAAAAACCTTCTTTAAAATTCACATTATTAAGATTTTTTTTGGAAGGAAAAACGGAAAGGACGGCGTATGGTTCTTGTAAGTGGAAAAGCATTATACGAGGTGCGTTGTGGGGAAGATTCTTTTTTTCTTGCCGAATCCAGAAGACAAACCGATGGTCGAGCAAATTTTCGCAAGCCAAAATGACGGAGAATGGGAACTGGAAACAGGCTATGTTACCGGTGTGCGTCCGATCCTGAAAACGAATCTCCAGGCGGATGCCGTCATTGCACGAGGAGTAACCGGCGCAGCCATCGCAAGGACATTACGGGGCATCCCTGTGGTGGTGCTGTCGGTAACTGGTTATGATGTGATGCGCGCCGCTCTGGAGTGCAAAAAACGTTTTCATGCGAAGAAAGTAGCCATGGTCGGAGCGCCGAACATGTTCTATGGCGCCGATAGTATCCGCGATTTTATGGATCTGGAAGTCGAGACGGTTGCGGTAGAGAATGAAGAGGAAGCTGAAAAAGGGCTGTTGGCGCTGCGCAAAAAAGGCTTTCGCGACATCATCGGCGGTGGCATGGCAGTGCAGATTGCCCACCAGCTGAACATGAACGGGATTTTTATCCAATCCGGCCCGGAAGCCATATTTCAAGCTTTTCTGGAAGCAAAAAACCTGGCGAATGTTCGCAGTTATGAGCAGGAGCGCGGGGAACAGTTTCGAACCATCCTCGACTATACCGCAGAAGGAATTGTCGCCGTCGATGCCGCTGGACGGATCAACCTTGTGAACAAAGCCGCCATAAAATTAACAGGGCTGACCGAAAAAATCCTTGGCGAACCCGCCGGCACGGTCGTGTCCAGTCTGGGGTTGGAAAGAGTCTTGCAAACGAGACGGGCTGAGCTTGGCCTTTTTGAAGTAGTTGGTCAAAATCAGGCTGCCATCAATTGCGTTCCCATTCTCATCAATGACCGCCCTGCCGGAGCTGTCGCGACTTTCCAGCCGGTAACAGCTATTCAGGAATTGGAGAGCAAAATCCGGCAGAAGATCTATCGCCGAGGGTTGGTGGCAAAATTCAATTTCACCGACATTTTGTGCGTCAGTCCCATCATGCGGGAGACGCTGGCTCTGGCTCAGGAATATGCCAAGGTGGATTCCAACGTGCTCATTTTGGGGGAGACAGGAACTGGCAAGGAAGTATTTGCGCAGAGCATTCATAACGCCGGGATCCGAAGCATCGGCCCCTTCGTCCCGATCAACTGCGCTGCCTTGCCGGAAAGTTTGCTGGAAAGCGAATTGTTTGGCTATGTAGAGGGAGCTTTCACCGGTGCATCAAAAGGCGGCAAAATCGGGCTGTTTGAGCAGGCGCATCGCGGCACCATTTTCTTGGATGAAATCTCGGAAATCTCTCCCCGGCTACAGGGCCGCCTGCTACGTGTATTGCAGGAACGGGAGATCATGAGACTGGGAGACGACCGGGTCATTCCCATCGACGTGCGAATTATCGCCGCCACAAACAAGAATCTGCAAAAAATGATGCGAGAAGGGCAGTTCCGCCCGGATCTATACTATCGTCTGGATATTCTCAAGCTGGACTTACCTCCTTTGCGGCGGCGAACAGAAGATATCCCTCCATTAATGAAGCTGTTCATGAAAACGTATGCGCTGAGGTTTCAAAAACCTTTTATTGAGTTAACGGCGGAAGCGAAGAAATGTCTGATAAACTACGCCTGGCCCGGCAATGTCCGCGAACTACGGAACATCGCCGAACGGTTGACAGTGCTGGGGCAATACAACCAAACGGGAATCGACGCCGGTCGCATTCGCGGCATGCTGTTGCCGCAAGAGGAAGAAATGAGTGAAAACAAAACACAGGAACTCGATGAAGCCGAGCCCCTGTGGGTGTCCCGCATTTATGAAAGTCTGAAAGAAAACCGCAATCACTATGGGAAAACAGCAGTGCAACTGGGAATGAGCCGTACCACATTATGGCGGCGAATTAAATCCTGGGAAGAAGAAAAACGAAACAAACAGTGAAACAATGAAACCGTTTTGAAACAATTCTTGAAACATAGATAAACCGGGAAGACTTCGCATTCTTTTGAAATGCCTGTCCTGCTCGGTTTTTTCATTATTCTGTCAGATTGGCATGATTTGTGCAGTATGTGCAATAGTAAAGTTGCATATATGGACCATCCGGCTATACCGTTTGTTCCATGGATGCTGGATGGGAGGAATTTGCGTTGATACCGATCTTGGGAATTACGCTGGGTGAGGCTGCCGGCATAGGACCGGAGATTGTGGCAAAGTTGTGCGCGCAAAAACGTTTGGCGCCTTACTGCCGACCGGTACTCATCGGAGATGCAAGGGTCCTGGAACTCGGAAAGAAAATTGCGGGGGTTGATTTCCCGGTTGCTATTGTCCAGAAGGTAGCAGACATTGACTGGGATGGACCGATTCCCCTTCTGGATCAAAAAAACTTTGACCCCGCCAATTTGGAAATGGGAAAAATCAATGTGGAGTCCGGAAAAGCGACCGGTGACACGTTGGTTGCCGCCCTTCGCCTGCTGCAGCAAGGAGATATCGCCGGCATGGTATTCGCGCCGCTTAATAAGCAGGCTTTCATTTTGGGCGGCTACGATTATGAAGATGAGCATGCGTTGTTTCGGGACTTTTTCAACTGGGATAAACCGGCTGGAATCATGAATGTGCTGGATAAGCTGTGGACCTTCCGCGTTACCTGCCATATTCCGATCAGCGACGTAGCGGCCAGTTTAAATAAAGGAAATGTGTTAAGCGCCATTCAATTAGCGGACCAAACACTGCGGCTCGCGGGATATGACTACCCTCGGATCGGAGTGGCGGCCTTGAATCCTCACGCCGGGGAAGGCGGACTATGCGGGCGGGAAGAAGTCGATATCATTTTACCGGCCATTGAAGCGGCGCGGGCCATCGGCATCAACGCGCTTGGTCCGTTTTCGGCGGACACGATCTTTATTGCCGCATTTAAAGGCGCCTATGATGCAGTACTCACGATGTACCACGATCAAGGGCAGATTGCCACGAAATTGATCGGCTTTGATATCGGCGTCACCGTCGCCGCTGGGCTTCCCTACCCGATTACAACGCCGGAACACGGAACGGCTTTTGATATCGCGGGAAAAGGCGTGGCCAAAGTCGAAGCTACGGAACAGGCAGTGATCCTGGCAGCAAAACTGGCGGGCTGGAGACCGAAATAACAACGATGTCCAATAACAAATTTTGAGGGGGATGGGATTGTGAAAAAGATGTTCGGACTATTGGTCACGGGAGCTCTCCTGGTTACTCTGCTTTCAGGCTGTGGATCAAAACCGGCGGCTAAAAAAGATGAAGCACCCAAGGCTTGGGCGCCAACGAGAGAAATCGAATTTGTTGTGCCATCGGCGCCAGGCGGCGGAAGCGACTTAAACGCAAGGGTTATCGCGGATTTTTCGCAAAAAAACAAGCTCTCACCCAAGAGCTTCATGGTAGTAAATAAACCGGGCGGATCCGGCGCTGTTTCTTTTTCGTATGTGTACGGAAAGAAAGGCGATCCGCATGTTTGGATGGTTCTCCATTCCGGTCAGGTGATGAGCGCGATCGTCAATAATTCTCCGGTAAAGGCTGACATGCTGACCTATATCGGAGTCGTCGGATTCGACGATCTGCTGTTGGGTGTAAATAAAGACGGAAAATACAAAGATATTCAAAGTGTAATCAAAACCGCCAAAGAACAACCGGACGCGGTAAAAATCGGCGGTTCCCAACGTGGCAACAGCGACCACCTTTCCTTTGAAATGTTCAACAAATATACGGGCGGTAAGGCCACCTACGTTCAGTTCAACAGTTCCGGAGAAGTCATGGCTGCATTATTGGGCGGACACATTGATGTGGGCATATTCAATCCTAGTGAATGTGACGGCCAAGTGAAAGCGGAAAAAGTGATTCCCATTGTTACTTTTGCAAAACAGAGAATTCCCGGAACATATAAAAATGTGCCAACCTTTGCCGAGATCGGCTTCAAAGACATTCAGTTGACTGAAG
>DATMYT010000199.1:0-3816 GCA_035560855.1 Negativicutes bacterium
GCGCAGGTACAGATGCTTTGCCGTGACGCGTTCGATCCGGCCGATGGCGAACTGCGGTTCTGCGGCGTCCGCGCGTTCGCCTTCTACGATAACGTTTTTCTGCCGTTGCTCCAGGCTCAAAAAGATCGAACGCCAGTTGGAAAGATCGATGCCAGGATCGGCGAGCTGATCGAGGATTCCCTCTCTTCTTGCAATGTCGAGGCAGATATCATTTTTGATTTTCGCCTTTTTCACATCGCGGAACAGGCGGATACTGAACCCGTCCAAGAGGAAATCGTCCTCTTCCGCGCCGAGAAAAAAACGCTCGGTCATGCTCAGCGGAACGTAGTAGCGGTAGAAGTCGTCGTACTTCATGAATGTGCGGCAGAGCATCCGCTGCTCCATGCACGCGCGGAATGCGTCTCGGATTTCCTGTTTTGTCATGGAGGTTCCTCACAAAATTCAGATATGGTTTAGTATAGCATACCGCAATTCAATTGGGGTATGAATGCCGAAGGCGCGCCTTTTCGCTCAAACTTCCCTGCACAGGCGGGGAAGTTGAGACGCTGAAAGACAAATTTGGCTAACAGCGCCAAAAAAGCAAGAGAGTGTGCCGCCAGCACACCTTTTTTGTTCTCTGGTTGGGTAAAATTTTAATATAGAAAACGTATGATATCATAATCGCAAAATTGACGAGAGGAAGCTAATATGAAGAAAACCGAAGCCAAACCAATAGAGGCTCCAAAGCCGTTTACGCTTGCGGAATACACCGTTATTTCGCCCTGCACTTGCCCGGCCTGCGGCGGCAAAATGCTTCCGGTGGAGTATTACATTGCCGTCAAGGGGGATGTGCGCAGCAAGCAGGACTGGTCGCAGTCCGGCAAGGTGACCACGACGACCACAACACATTACCACAATGTTCGCCAGAAAATAGGCGGGTTCTGTCCTAATTGCTACACAAAGAGCCGGAAGTCGGTTCGGAACTCCAATACGATTCTTACTGGAGTCGTTGGCACCATAGCAATCGCCTGCATTGTGCTGTTTATACTGTTTCAGATTTCGCCGTCATTTAAGGAAACAGCACCCGGAGCCGGTGCTATCGGGTTGTTCGGAGGCTTGATTGCGCTGTATTTTACCGCAAAGCACTTCATCAATGGATCCGGCATCCGCTCGCATCTAAAACAGATCAACAGCAGTATCGATACATCGCTGCGCTCCGACCATATTTCCGAAGCCTTTGTTGTAAGTGTTCAGATTCCACTTGAACCGGGCGAGGTGATTCTGGGCAGAGAGTCGGTGCGTAATATGCGGTTGTATGGGCTGTGAGTTGTACTGCCGAAGGTGGGACTCTCCGCTCAAACCTCTCGCCGCTTGCGCTCCGCGCTGGCGCGGCTGCGGGCTTTCGCTCCCCGGCCGCTAAAAACGATCCGCCGGATCGTTTTCTTTACGCGGCTTCGAGTCCCTCTGAACGAAAGACCATAAAGAGAGCCACCGAAAAGGTGGCTCTCTTTATGGTGCCGAAGGTGGGACTCGAACCCGTGTCATCCGGTATGTGTACATGAACTTTTACTGCGGATTCACGAAAATTGCGCACATTTAGGGGATATTTGCTAAGTAGCATATTTACCAGCGAACCGCAGATTCATTATTGTTAACCCACGAGTGGGTTACAAAGTGGGTTATTGATTTTGCTTCAATATCGAATCGAAACGTTGTTTAATATACTCAGCTGCTTGCGCCCCTTCGCCGACAACAGCGTGACCATATACGCCTTCTGTATCCATTGAAACAGAATGCCCGACTCTGCGCTTTTTTAAGCCTGATGGCATATCGTTGTTCACACTTACAAATGTATGCCTCCAACCATAGGGGGTAACGCCTTGGCTGATGCCACAACTTTCGCTGAATAGTTTCCAGCTAATGGCGACACGGCCTTGCGTGGCGTGATCACCTGATTTGGATGGGAAAACCCATGGAGAAATGATGTGGTTTCTCTTTAAAGCTTTACGCTGCGCGTCTAGTACGGATAGCTCATATTCTCCAAGCCATATTGTACGGTTTGCATTGTCATTCTTGCAATTAGTCAGCTTATTTCGGTAGTTGATTGCTCTTTGTATAGATAGTTTCGACTCTTTTATATCCGTCCATTTGAGACCAATCAACTCGCCCGGCCGCAAACCAGTCAAAACGGCAAACTTAAACAAATTGGAATAATGACTTTCAGGTGCATTCCATAGCAAACGCACATCGTTTGGCTGCAAAATCACGACCTTACCTCTAGGGGCGTTCTTAGGAATCGAGATATCTTCTGTAGTGATCGTAGTATACCTGCTTTTACGAGCCCACTTAATAAATGCCGTCATAGTGGCACGGATGTTAGCGAGGCTCTTTCTTGACAATCCTGTTTTTGCTGCAGAGTCAACTATGGCCTGTAGGTCGCCAACCGTTATTTTTGCGATCTGTTTTTTCCCAATTACACAAATGTGGTTTTTCCAAAATGATTTTGCCTTATAGATGCCGTCTTGACTCGTAAGCGTTTCCACCCATTTAGACCAAAGAACTGAAACAGGTGTCGAACCATCAATAATTTGTGAAGCCAACCAATCATCAGCTTTCTTGTGCGCTTCGGCTTTACCTGCGCGACCGGGAATGGAACTGGTGAACGCACGTCGGACACCGTTTGCCTGAACCTTGATCTGCCATCGTTTCTGTTTCGGTAACCATTGAGCTTCTACAATCCTTGTTGGCATATGCAATACCTCCTTATATCATGAATCTGTCCAATCAAGGTATTTCCATGATCGGAATATATATGACATTGTGCTGATACCCGACTCTATGGTATATTTAGGGCGCAGAAAAGAGACCTTCCCTAGGTAATGCTGTCTGCAACC
This sequence comes from Negativicutes bacterium, assembly GCA_035560855.1. GTDB lineage: Bacteria > Bacillota > Negativicutes > UBA1444 > UBA1444 > UBA1444. Next base: position 2,874 of record DATMYT010000199.1, read on the forward strand.
GCCACCTTGGTGTTCCCGCACCGGGTGGCATTTTTTATTCTCTTTTCTTAGGCGGGATTGTACATCAGGGACCAGATCCCTTTTGACTGAAAGTCGTCAATCGATTCCCGCAGGAATTCAACGCTCACATTGAGCGCGTCGGCGATCTCGAAGATATCGTCGGTATTCTGTGCCGCTGTCCGGATCGCGTCCGGGGATAATAGCCTGTTGTGTGCCCAACGCCTTGCGCGCGCTTCCGAGCGCCAATCATCGACAGAATCATAGATCAGAATCCGATCTTGCCCGGTATAGTGGTGTCCTAGCTCTTCCGCCATCCAACACGCGCGCTCCTTCAATGTACCGCCTTTGCGAAGGAAAATGTGTTTTGCTTTATCGGAGGCGATATAGGTTGCATCCAAGTCGGGATCCGGAAAATCGATGACTTTCACTTGAACTCCGAGAGCGTAAGCTTCTTCTTCCAGTTCTTCAAATCTATCCATTCTTTCCATTGACATAGCCTTTAGCAGTTCAGTCCTTCAAGTATTTCATGGCTAAGAATTCGATGAATTCCAGATACCGCTCTCGCCCTTCCGGCGTGAGCTTGTCGACGTTGAAATGCGCAGCGGCTGCAGTGATCGTAGGGGGATTCTTCACTGCAAGATCGTCGATGGTGCAATCCAGGGCATGTGCTATAGCAATGACCGTATCGAGATTCGGGTTAGTCGTAATGCCGGCACAGATCTTTTTCACCGTGCTTAATGGAACGCCGGAGCGCACGGACAACTCTTCGATTGTTATATGTTGCTTTTTTCTGATTTCGTTGATTTTATCAAGCCCCATGTTGATCACCTCAAGAAGAGAATAACATCACTCTATCAACAAGTCAAGATGAAATAGTTCCTGCAAAGGAACATATTCTTGTAAATCACCATTGACATGTTCAAACGAAGGTACTATATCTGTC
>DATMYT010000200.1:0-2985 GCA_035560855.1 Negativicutes bacterium
GGGTATTTCGTTGGGTGAAGATAAAACGGCGAGGGACGCCAAAGAAAAATTGTTGACAGCCGGGACGCTGCTTTTTGCATCAAAGGGCTTTGCCGGTGTATCGATCAGGGACTTGGCTACAGCAGCCGGAGTTAATAGCGCCTTGGTTTCCTATCATTTCGGCGGTAAGGAAGGTCTATACGAGGCGGTAATTACAGCTCAGTATGAAAGGCTGCTCGTCAAATTTGAGGCTATTGCGGCAGCCACTTCAACAGTAGAAGAAAAAATCAGCATGTATGCCGACGTGATCAGGCGAAATCATACCGAAGACCAACCCTTGATGGCTCGATTGATTCAGGGGGAATTGAGCAGTCCCACCGCTTGCATGGAAAAGGTGTTAAGAAAGTACACGTTTCGTATTGCCCAGATTGTCAGCGACGTATTACGGCAAGGGATTCAGAACGGTAGTTTCCGCCCTGATGTCGATCCGGTATTCGCCGCATTGTCTTTGGCTGGAATGCTGAATTTCTATTTCATTTTGCGTGAGGTTACCAAAGCGATCGTACCGGAATTTTCCGGTAGAGACCAAGAGTTCGTCGAAACGGCGCTCAAGATCTATCTCAAAGGGATGGGGAGGGATTGACTGTGAAATTATCCACACTCAGTGGCAAGACAAAGATTAAAATCGCGGCTATTGTCGTCGTTGTGGCTTTGTCCTTAGGAACGGCCAGCTACAAACTATACGGTCGGGTGGAAAAAGGAATTACGGCGACAGGTACGATAGAGGTAACGAAAACAGATATTACATCTAAGGTGAGTGGCTATCTTGCCGAGTTAACTATTAAGGAAGGCGATTCCGTAAAAAGCAATCAAATGGTTGCAAAAATAGATCGCCCCGATCTGAAAGCGCAATTGCTGCGGGATGAAGCAGCACTATCCAAGGCCAAAGCCCAGTTGCGGGATTTGGAGAAAGGCGCGCGAAGTCAGGAACTGCAGGAAGCGGCAGCTACGATGGCGGGTGCGCAATCACAGGCGGTCAAAGCAAAAACTGATTTTGACCGATACTCTCGTTTATTCCGTGACGGCGCTATTTCGACGCAGCAACTGGATGCCAGTCGCTCCGCCCACGAAGTGGCAGCCAATTCTTTAGTGGCGGCACAGTCTCGTTATAGTCTGTTGCAAGCCGGAAACCGTCCAGAGACGATCGAAGCACAGCGGCTGGAGGTTGATCGTTCCGAGGCTGTTTTGGCCGGCAGCCGGACTCAGATTGCCGACATGACGGTGACCAGTCCGCTTTCCGGTCGGGTTTTGTCCAAGAACTATGAAGTTGGCGAATATATTAATGCGGGTGTATCCATTGCCACGATTGGCGATTTGCAGGATTGCTGGGTCAAAGTTTACGTGTCTACAGAGCAGTTGGGGCAGATTCGTCTAGGGCAGTCGGTAAAAGTGAAAATCGATGCGTATCCGGACAAAACTTTCAAAGGCGAAATAAAAGAAATCAATCAAAATGCGGAGTATACGCCGCGCCAAAGCATTACACAACGAGAACGGGCCAATATGGTTTTTGCCGTTAAGGTGAAGATTGCAAATGCGGAAGAAATTATGAAACCGGGGTTGCCGGCAGATGTGGTATTCGAATGATTCGAACGCAGGGGATTACAAAAAAGTTTGCCTCGGTTACCGCCGTTAACGGGGTGGACCTGACGATCAACGACGGTGAGATTTTTGGTCTGGTGGGGCCGGATGGCGCTGGGAAAACCACGCTTATTCGCATGATTCTCGGCATCATGGATTCAACGGCTGGGTCAATCGAAGTGATGGGACAGTCACAAATCGAATCCGTTAAAGAGTGGATCGGCTATATTCCCCAGAAATTCAGCTTGTATCGCGATATGACCGTAATGGAGAATATTCAGTTGATCGGGTCTTTATATGGTGCCTCTTCAGATGCCATCGCGCTAAGGGCGAACGAGATTCTCTCCTTTACCAAACTCTTGCCGTTTGCCGATCGATTGGCCGACAATTTATCCGGCGGTATGAAACAAAAGCTGGCGTTGGCAGCGGGCTTGATGCACAAACCGAAACTGTTTTTTCTCGATGAGCCGACGACCGGTGTCGATCCCGTATCCAGGCGGGAGTTCTGGCAAATGCTGTACCGACTTAATAAAGAAGGGATGACCATCGTGGTTTCCACTCCGTACATGGACGAAGCCGAATTATGCACCAGGGTGGCGTTCATGCATGAAGGCAAAATCGTTTCTTGTGCTTCGCCGGAAGAATTGCGTGAACAGTATCCCTATAAAATCCTTGAGCTGACCCTTTCTGGGCGTGATGTAAAAAAACGGCTGCAAAACTGTGGGCTGGTCGACATCAATGCGTTTGGCGACAAATATCATCTGGTGGTGCAGGATTTGGAGCAGGCCAGGCAAGCGGTTGCTGCTGCATTGACTCAGGCGGGACACTCTGATTTTGCCATGGAAGAAGTTGCCCCAACGCTGGAAGATGTGTTTGTGGCTTTGGCAAGGGAGGCGGCTTAAATGTGGGCGGTAGAAACGAAGGAATTAACGCGGACTTTTGGTGCGTTTACTGCGGTTGACAAAGTGACGCTCAATATTCGCCCCGGCTCGATTTATGGCTTTTTAGGGCCGAATGGATCGGGTAAATCCACGACGATTCGGATGCTTTGCGGGATTCTTGAGCCTTCGGGCGGCAGTGGCCGGGTTATGGAACTGGATATTGCGACGCAAAGCGAAGCAATTAAGTCGAAAATCGGTTACATGTCCCAAAAATTCAGTTTATATAATGACCTGAGCGTACGTGAAAATCTTGAGTTTTATGCCGGCTTGTACAGTTTGCAGCGAACTGAAAAAAAAGAACGAATTGACGCGATGATTCGGATGGCCGGTCTGACTGGCCGGGAAGACGAACTGACTGCTAATCTTTCCGGCGGTTGGAAACAACGGCTGGCTCTCGGTAGTTCCATTTTGCATAAACCCACCATTC
>DATMYT010000201.1:0-7680 GCA_035560855.1 Negativicutes bacterium
GATATATAGAAGCAGTTCTGCCGAAGGAGGTTCTATCATGACTGTATTGAAAGTATCCGCACAGTCCAATCCAAAATCGGTTGCCGGCGCACTGGCGGCAGTAATTCGGGAGAATGGATCTGCAGAGATGCAGGCGGTTGGAGCGGGCGCTGTAAATCAGTCGATGAAAGCTATCGCCATCGCACGGGGTTATATGGCGCCTGCAGGTGTAGATTTGATTACCATTCCTTCTTTTGCTGAGATTGAAATCGAAGGCCAGGAGAAAACTGCCTTGCATTTTCGCGTTGAACCACGTTGACTGTTGTTGCATTTTGCGTTTTTTAGCCTGTCCGCGCCTATTTACGGACAGGTTTTATTTGTGCTTCATGGCTTCTCGTGCTAAAATTTTTTTATCGCAAGTTTGTTTATTACGTGGGTGTCAGATAATAAGAGAAAAAGGACTGGATGTGATGGTTTGCTTTTAAAAAAGTTCGAGGTCTTCGGATTTAAATCGTTTGCCGACAAGACCGAACTTGAATTCAGCCCGGGAATCAATGCCATAGTTGGCCCGAACGGAAGCGGCAAGAGCAATCTTTCGGATGCAATCCGTTGGGCGTTAGGTGAACAAAGTATTCGCAATTTGCGCGGTGCGAAAATGGAAGATGTTATTTTTTCCGGCACTACGCATCGGCGTCCGCTTGGGATTGCTGAAGTTTCGCTCACTTTTGACAACTATGATGCGCTGCTGCCGCTGGATTATGGTGAAGTCACCGTAACCCGCAGGGTATTTCGTTCCGGTGAGAGCGAGTATTTTATCAACAAGACTCACTGCCGTCTTAAGGATTTGCAGGAGCTATTAGCGGGTACCGGTCTTGGGCGAGAATCCATGGCGGTTATTGGACAAAATAAGATAGATGAAATTCTTAATACCAAACCGGAAGAGCGACGATTGCTGTTCGAAGAAGTAATCGGCATTGCCCGTTACAAACAACGGCGCAAGGACGCTGTCCGCAAAATGGAAGATACGGAACAGAATCTCACACGGGTACGAGACATCATTGCTGAGATTGAGACTCAGCTTGAGCCGCTAAGGGAAAGCGCCGAGAAGACTAGTCGGTACAATAAGCTGCATACACAGTATGTTCAGTGCAAAACAACCTTGTTTATCAACCGCTATGATGTGGCGCAGGTTCAATTGACGCGACTGGCGGCTGAAGAGAAAAAAGCGCTGGATGCGTCTATTGCTGCATCTACGCAAACATCTGTCGCCGAAAGCGAACGTGAATTGCTGGGCGCGGAGTTATCAAATGCGGATGAACAGCTTCTGTACTATGACCGGGTGCTGGCAGCCGGCAGCCTTGCAATGCAAAAAGCTGACGGACGCATTCAGCTGAGCAAGGAAAGGCTGGAGCATATCCATCAACGGCAAGGACAACTTGCAGCTGAGGATAATCAGCTATCGCAACGGCGGGAGTTTCTCACCGGTAATTTGGAAGAATGTGGGAACAAACTGGCCGCCCTGTGCGTCGAAGAAGATGCGGCAGCCGCTGAACTAAACGAAGCAACGGCGCTGTTGGAAGAGCAAAATGAATCCATCAAAATGTTGCAGCAACACATTCACGAAGCCAGGGATCTGGTGTTCGACCAACTGCAGGAAGTTGTTGATGAACGGAATAATCTCCGACAGGCTGAACGCGAGATCGAAATGCTGGCGCAGAAGAAAACCAGATTGACGCGCGAACAGGACGTCTTGTCCGGAGAATACCAAGCTGCTGTTGAATTGAGGCAGGCAAAGGAAGCCGAGTATCAATCCTGTTTGCAGCAAGGAAAAAATCTGGCTAGCTCCCAAATTACCCTTACCAAAGAGAGGGAGACCGTTGAGGCGGTTCTCCGACAGCATCAAGCGAAGGAAAAGGAAGCCACAAACCGGCGGCAGGAATGCCTGTCCAAACGCAAGGTGCTGGCTTCAATGCAGAGTGCATATGAAGGATTCAGCTTCGGCAGCCGAAATGTTCTGAAGAGTACATTGCCGTGGCGCACGGGGATTTTGGGCGCAGTGGCGCAGTTGTTGTCCGTGCCTGATGCTTATGTTACGGCGATTGAGACCTCGCTTGGCGCTGCCATGCAGAATATTGTGACCGAAAACGAACAAACCGCCAAGGCGGCTGTAAACTTCTTAAAAGAAGGCCGGTTGGGGCGGGCAACCTTTTTGCCAATCGAATCGATACGAGCACAAGGTCCCCGCGACTTCGAGCTGGCGGCAGCTTATGCTCCCGGCGCAGTCGGAATGGCTGCTTCATTGGTAGAAACCGAGCCACGGTTCAATGTGCTGAAAGAGATGTTGCTGGGCAGGACGATTGTGGCAACGGATTTGGATGCAGCATTGCGATTGTCAAGAAGCAACGGACAACGTCTCAGAATCGTTACGCTGGAAGGGGAATTGATCAATCCCGGCGGATCTATAACCGGCGGCCGGTCTTCACAAAAGGAACAGGGGTTCATGAGCCGTCAGAATGAAATCGATGAATTGACTCGCGACATAACGCAAGCTGAAAAACAGTTGGAAAAAATCGCGGACGATATTCAACAGACTTCTGAAAAAATTGCCGAGAACGAGCAAACAATGAAAGATGCTCGTCAGGCGCAGGCGCAGGCAGAACTGCAAAAAAGCGATATTGAAAGAGGACTCATTCGTTGGTGTCAGGATGAAGAACGGTTACGGCTTGCTGTCGACACTTGCCGTCAGGAATTGGAGCAGGGGGACACCTTGGCCGTGCAACAGAAGCATGTTGCCGAGATTACGCAAACGCGGTTGGAATCCTTGCGGGAACGGGAAGCGGAAAACAAAAATAAAATTGATGACTGGCAGGAAGAACTGGTCCAAACCCAGTCAAAACGGGATATTCAGGATAAAGCAGTTACTGAGCTGCGTATTCGGCAGAATGATTTTCTGCACCGAAGAGAAAATGCAGTGGCGGATCAGAATCGACAGACCGAAGAAAAAGACCGGATTGACAAGCAGTGGCAAACTTTGCGCAAGGAGGCGGCAGGTGTTGCGGGGCAGCAGGCTGAGACGGAACGCGACATGAAGGATGCTTCCTTTGAGCGCGAAGACTTGGTCGGCAAAAACGAACGTTATCGGATATTTCGTAATGACCTGTTCACGGAAAAAAGCCGATTGCTTGTGGAGGTCCAAAAACTGGACCGCGCATTGCGCGATCTCAAGCGTCGTTGTCACGATCTCGAAGAAACTCTGCATACCGTGCAGCTTGAGTATACAAAAAACGACTTTGAGATGAAGACCTGCAGGGAACAGATCGAAGGTCAGTACAATGTGTCGTTGGAAGAGGCGGCTAAGACTCGTATTGATGCACCGGTCGATGAAATTGAAAAGCAGGCCAGGCATTGTGAAGTAGAAATCCAGGCAATCGGTCCTGTAAATCCGACGGCGGTGGAAGAATATCGGCGCACAGCTGACCGCTACGAATTTATGCAGTCGCAATCTGTCGATCTGGAGACTGCGGTGGCATCACTGCGTCAGATTATTGCAGATATCGACCATACTATGGCAGAACGTTTTACAGCAGGCTTTACGAAGATCAATGCACATTTTGCCGATATTTTTGTGCGGCTGTTTGGTGGTGGCACTGCTACACTGGAACTAACAACCCCGGATAATGTACTGGAATCTGGAGTCGAAATTTTTGTCCAGCCACCCGGCAAGCGGCGGCAAAATCTGGCACTGTTGTCTGGCGGTGAGCGCGCGCTTACCGTTATCTCTATTCTGTTTTCGTTCTTAGCGTATCGTCCGGCTCCATTCTGCGTGATTGACGAAGTCGATTCGGCGCTGGACGAAACCAATGTTCGCCGGTTCAGTGAATTCTTGACCGAATATTCGAAGCATAGCCAGTTTATTGTGGTGACTCATCGTAAAGGAACGATGGAGGCTGCCGATATTTTACACGGGGTCACCATGGAAGATTCAGGAGTTTCCCGTCTAGTGTCCGTAAAGTTTCTTGAAGATGGGAAGCCAACAGAAGAGGGGCGAATGATGCGTGGGACTGTTTGATTCATTAAAAAGCGGTTTGGAAAAGAGCCGACGAAGCCTAGCGGAAAAACTGAGCGGCTTGATCCAGGGTTCTTCAGCTTTGGATGACGAATTTTATGATGATCTGGAAGCTACACTAATAATGTCGGATACAGGGGCAAGCGTAGCCAGGCGATTGATTGAGTCTACCCGCAAGGCGGCGGCGGCCAAAAACCTGCAGAAGCCAGCTGAACTGTTACCGGTGCTTGAACAGGAAATCGCGGCTATGATGAGTAGCGCTGCCGACAAAGAGATTGAGATTAGCGCAAAGCCACACGTTATTTTAGTGGTTGGCGTCAACGGATCAGGCAAGACGACTTCCATCGGCAAATTGGCTCATTATTACCGTGGTCAGGGGAAGAAAGTACTGATGGCGGCTGCAGACACTTTTCGCGCGGCTGCAGGGGAACAGCTCATCCTATGGGCGCAGCGCACAGGGGCGGATATCGTTTCCCATGCGGAAGGATCTGACCCAGCAGCCGTAGTTTACGATGCTCTGTCAGCTGCTAAGGCTCGCAAAACAGATGTGTTGATCGTGGATACGGCGGGACGTCTGCACACCAAAGCCAATCTGATGGAAGAACTGAAGAAGATTCGACGCGTAATCCAACGGGAATTGCCGGAAGCACCGCAAGAAACCTTGTTGGTGTTGGATGCTGTCACGGGACAAAATGCTCTTCTTCAGGCGAAAATTTTCAATGAAGTGACTGAACTGACCGGCGTTATTCTTACCAAGCTTGAAGGTACGGCAAAAGGCGGCTTTGCAATTTCGATCAGGACGGAACTGGGCGTTCCGGTACGTTGGGTAGGATTGGGAGAACAGCAAGGGGATTTTGCCCCGTTTGACGCCGCAGCTTACGCTCATGCGCTACTGAACGAAAAATAAACCCCAAAATCTCCCCAATGATGCTTTGACTGAAGAAGGGAGCTGAGTTAATGTTTAAGAAGGTAGTTTCAATTTTGGCGGTAACGCTTGGAATGTTTATCTGTTTGACTGTGTTTGGCCTGCAGTCTGTTGCAATGGCGGAGCCTGGTGGAACGCTTGCGGTTCCTGGGGTGGGGTCGCTGAGCATGCCGGACTGGCTGGAGGCAAAAGCGGCAAAGGGCTTGGAAAATCAGCCAAACGCTGGCTTGCAATATGATTTGGTAGGATTTACTAAGGATACGTGGCATTATGCCAGACTGGTATCCTATAAAATGGAGCAGAACCTAGGGATAGCTGCGCTGTTGTTCGGCGCTGCGGAAGCGAATCCACAAGTGCTGGGGGAATTGGCTCGACCTTTATTGGCGAAAAGCCTTGAGGAGAATGGTGGACGAATTCTGGAATGGACCCCGGCGAAAAAGGCGACACTTGGGGGGCGAAGCGTTCCCGTGATTACGTCGCGGCTGATTATGACGGAGAAAGTACCGTTGCCGATGGCTGCCACTGTTTATGTATTTATGCATCAGGATCGGCTGTTTGCAGTGGGTTTGTTTTCTCCGGATAGCGACCGCCAATTTTGGGCGCAGCAGTTTCGATCGATGGCTGCCGACCTGAAATGGGAATAGAAGGTAGACGTAGGAGGCGAATATAGTGGGTGAGAAAATCGCAATTCTGGTAAATTCCGAAAAATGCACCCGTTGCGGGTTTTGTGCTGAAGTCTGTCCTTCAAGAATTATTCGCGTGAGCGAAAAGGGACCGGAATTGACTTGGCCCAAAGCTTGCATAAAATGTGGCCACTGTGTGGCGGTGTGTCCGCATGCCGCACTGGACCACACTCTCAATTCACTAGCAAGTCAGGTGGAAATTTCTCAAGGTTCTCCTTTGGAGGCAGAGACTGCGGAACGTTTCTTGCGTACACGGCGATCCATTCGGACGTACAAGGGGGAAACTGTACCTTCGGAAACAATCGTACGATTGTTGAACGTTGCGCGGTTGGCACCTTCAGGCGGAAATTCACAGGGGATTTCTTACCTTGTACTTAGTGATAGGGCTGTGATGAAAGGAATTTCTGCAAAAGTCATCGATTGGTTGGAAGAGCAGATTCGGCAGGAAGTGGCTTGGGTTAAGCCTTATACAGGAATGGCGAAAATTTATCGCGAGACTGGTTATGACATTGTGCTGCGTGGCGCACCTCACTTGATACTGGCGTTGGCACCGGCGCAGAGTCCGATCGGTCGAGACAACGGTCGTTACGCGTTGGCTTACGCGGAATTGTTTGCTCCTTCGCTTGGGTTGGGCAGTTGCTGGGCGGGATTCTTTGAGATGACGGCCTTTGCAAACTATCCGCCGCTTCTTGATTTGTTAAACATTCCTGAAGGGAAGTCCATTGCCGGAGCCATTATGCTGGGCGTACCAAAGTATCGGTATCAGCGGCTGGTCGAGCGTAATCCGTTGGAGGTTATCATCAGGTGACCCTAGTGGAAAAATCCTTACGGGAGCATGATCAAATGGCGTGATGCGCTGGTTATGCTTGAGGAATGCAAGAAATAAACGCAGTTGAAACAAGGCGTCAATCTGTTATTGTAGGCAGCGTTGCAGCTGGCAAACGTGTAAAGGCGTATTGATATTCTCGGGGTTGTTTTGTTATACAAAAAAGCCTCCTGTTTGTAGATTTTATAATCTACGACAGGAGGCTTTTTTAGCCGGCGATGTTGAAAGTCTTATATGCTGCAGTGATCTGCGGCAGTTTCAATGAGACAATTACATTGAAAAAGTGTTGATCAAAAGAAATCGAGCACTGCCCTTGATATTTGGCCGCAATTGTCTTCACGCTGGCAAGCCCGATTCCGTGACCGTCGCCTTTTTCTGAAGAAAGAGAACCATCATTTTGTTGCGAAACGAGACCATTATAGGAGTTCACAACTTTAATCACGAGATGCCCTTTGGCGATGATGGCACTTATTTCGATAACACGAGGCCCAAGGGAACTGATTTTGGTACAGGCCTCCAGAGCATTTTCCAAACAGTTGCCGATAATAATGCATAAGTCGAGATCATCAATGCCCGGATTCTCCGGAATATGTAGTTTGGTAGTGAGAATAATATCTTGTTGCCGGGCGACTTTTACATAATGACAGATGAGCGCATCGGCAGCCTGGTTGCAACACACGGTGGGGATAACACTGTCATCGAAAGAATGAGATAGGCGGTTCAAATATTCTTGCGCTGCGGATGCATCGTTCTTGCCCAAAAATTCCAGTAGTATCGCCAGATGGTGGTGCAAGTCATGTCGAGTCGTTTTCGCAGTGGTAATGCTGTCATTGAGATTGCGATAATGATCACGTTGCAGCGCCAATTGTTTCTCCAATTGTTGTTGGTGTTTGGTATGAGCGATGGAGATTGCGATCAGGTAATAGGTAAACGCAATCAATACAGCGCAGAAGACCAAAGGAATAAATGTTGATACCAAGTAAATTCGTTGTACGCCGTAATAAGCCAAAAAAGCAAAAGATAAAACGGGAAACAACGTAAAAATAGGGTTTTGCTGATCAATGACTTCCAGAATGTTTTTAACATGTGGCGTCACATATCTCCTTATTAGGGGAATAGAGGCTAGTTCCAATAATTGGCCGGTCAAAATCAAACCGCCGACCATATGGCTAAATTGTAATAGCTCTAAAAACAAACAGAT
>DATMYT010000202.1:0-2712 GCA_035560855.1 Negativicutes bacterium
CTATCATTCCAAGATGGCTGCGGTGATTCCAAGCGCTGCATGGCGATTGGTTTGGGCTTTATCTACGCTAAAAGATGCGAATGAAAATATTTTGATTGACGGCTTTTATAGCCAGGTGCGTGACACTTTGAAAGAAGAGTATGATTTGTTACTGCCTTTTGCCGCCGAAGCTGAAAAGGTTCGCACACGAGCGAATATTAAAGAGTTTGTAAAACAGGCGGAAGGCATCGAATACGCAAAACAGCTCTTCAACGCGCCCACCTGCAACATTAGTGGCATTTCTTCCGGGTATACCGGAAACGGCTCAAAAACAGTCCTCCCTTGTTATGCCATGGCCAAACTAGATTTTCGGCTAGTTGTGGATCAAGACCCGGCGGAAATTGTGAATTTGTTACGAACCCATTTGGATAAGCATGGATTTGAAGACGTAGAAATTCACACGCTCAGTGGATGCAAACCTTCAAAAACGTCACCTAATACTCCATTCTTGGACGTAGTCCTGGAATCGGGAAAACAAGTTTATGATAAGCCGTTTATTGTTGGACCGACGATGCCGGGAACGGGACCTCGGGAGCTTTTCAGTCAATGGACAGATATGCCGATTGTCGCTTTGGGGCCGGGGTATCCAGGGTCAAAAAACCATGCCCCCAATGAAAATCTCGTGCTTACCGATTATTTTGAAGCCGTAAAGCATATCATCGCACTTCTCTACAAATATGCTGAAAAATAGCCTGCAAAACATTTTTCATCTGCAAATAAAATAAGAGGAGCGGACAATATGATCATAGGCGGCGCAATCATCCTAGTGATCGCTATCTATTTGTTGATCAAAAAGCATGAACCGCGTATGGTGCTTTTTCTTAGCGGACTGGCCATGTTTACCCTGATTGGAGATCCAATGGCTGGGTTTTATGCCTTTTCCAAGTCTATGAAACAATATCAATTGTTTGAAACCATAGTCGCCGTCATAAGCTTTGCTACGGTGATGAAAGCGACGGAATGCGACAAACATTTGATTACGCTGCTTTCGAAAAAGCTCGGCAATAGTGGTTTGATTCTTATCCCAGCAACGACATTGATCACTTTTTTTGTCATGATCTCGATGGACAGCGCATCCGGCACGGCGGCGGCGGTCGGCTCAGTGTTGATTCCCATATTAATGTCGGCGGGAGTTCACCCCGCTACCGCCGGAGCTGCGGTCGTGGCCGGAACATACGGTGGCATGCTAAATCCCGGTAATCCATTGAATGCCATTGTGGGCGAAATTGCAAAAACGTCTACGGTGGCAATCGTCAGCAACCATATCACGACGGTCTTGGTCGCTGTAGTCATCGTAGCCGGGTCCTTGACAGCAAGTGCGTATCTGCGAAAAGAACACAAATCCTATGTTCCGGAAGTTGGCAAATCCATGAATAATCCAGATATGCATGTAAATATCGTAAAAGCTTTATTGCCAATTTTTCCGCTGGTCTTGTTGATGGTGACACACAGTCACTTGATTCCAGGCGTTAAATCCATGGAAATATCCCACACGATGTTTATCGGGTCGATTGTAGCCGCCGTGGTTACCAGGCAAAATCCCAGTCACATTACCAAAACGCTCTTTCATGGGATGGGGGAGGCTTTTGGCAGCGTATGCGGCCTAGTCATCTGCGCCATGGTTTTTGTTAGCGGCATGGAAGCGATCGGTATGATAAAGGTGCTGATTAACGCGATGATCGCCAATCCCGATGTTGCCAAAGTGAGCGCTTCAGTTGGAACGCTGTTGTTGTCTGTCATTACAGGCTCAGGCAATGCAGCCATTATTGCTTTCAACCAATCTGTCACGATCCATGCCGCGCAATTTGGCGTCGATCCAATGAACATGGGAAGCATGACCACATTGGCTGGGGGTCTGGGGCGGGCTCTATCGCCAATTTCCGCCGCAGCCATCGTTTGCGCAGGGTTTACGAATATGAATCCCATGGAATTTACCAAACGGAATTTGCCGGGTGTCGTTATTGCCTGTATCGTCTCAACTTATTTGCTCATGTATCGATAGTATATTGTTCTTTAATCTTTCGGGAAGTTCTTTCTTCTTCAACCTATTCCAGCCAGCGGACCTTGCGTTCCCAATTTGGGTCCAGACGCGGCCGGGGATGGGGAATGGCAGCTAGATAACCAAGGGGAGTCACGGCGACAATTTCCCGATCGTCTGGAATTGCCAAAGCCCTATGCAGGTATTTTTCATCCTCCAAAGGACCAGTCATCCAGCACCCGCCTAAGCCCAGTGCTGTGGCAGCCAACAGCATATTTTCCATAGCCGCACTGGTGCTTTCTAAAAAAGCCTTTCGATATTTTGGGTCGGAGTGGGCTTCGGTCAATACCACAATGACAACCGGAGCGCCTCCGTAACCATTGGCAAATTGGACAAACTCTTGGCGGGGCATAAAGGCTTTGTCCGGTGTTTCATCCCAGTCCTTGGTGTAATCATCTACAATCTTGCCATAGCTACTGCCCAGCATCTTTTTCGTTTCCCCAGACACCACTAAAAACTCCCAGGGTTGCATGTTCAGCGCTGATGGCGCCCAGCTAGCTGCATCCAATATACGCAGAATTTCCTCACGGGGAACAGCATCAGGTTTAAATTTGCGGATCGACCGACGTGTGAAGATGACTTCAAAAAAATCCATACGAAAGCCTCCTCTTAATCGATTTAAATGTTAGTAAAAG
>DATMYT010000203.1:0-6974 GCA_035560855.1 Negativicutes bacterium
AGACAAATGCTTCCGTGTTGAACGAGGTGAACCGAAATGGCATCAATATTCCTAAATCCCAGGTTATATGGTTCGATACTGGTTTTGTTGGGGCTGACGATCGGCGCTGTTGGCGTAACTATTTACCGTCGGCAAAATCAACAAACTATCACCGATTTCGCAGCATTGCTGATTACTGCAGCGATTTATGGAGTCGGATATGGATTTGAATTGTGGAGTCTTTCTCTTGCGGGAAAACTTTTTTGGTTAAAAGTTCAATACATCGGCATTTCATTTTTGCCGGCTTTTTGGAATCTCATGGTGATTCAGTATATCGGCAAAGAAAAATGGTTGACCCGGAATATGCGAATTGCACTGTTTATTATTCCGATAGTAACGCTTGTTTTGCACTATACGGATGCTTATCATCAGTTGCATTATGGCGTGCAGGGCCTAATTACGAATGGCCCCTTTATAAATGTGGCTTTTGCCAAGGGACCGTGGTATTGGGTTTATTTGGCGTATCTGGATTTGTCGCTGCTTTTTGGCAACCTGCTGCTTTTTCGGTACTGGTTTCAAGCGGCTGCCTTGTATCGCGGCCAAGTCGCTATTATGATCATTGGTTCGCTGTTTCCTTGGCTCGGCCATATCACATATATTGCGGGAAATAGCCCCTGGGGATTGGATGTGGCACCTTTTGCATTTTTTGTTTCGCTGTTGCTGTTTGGTGGGGGATTGTACGGTTATCGACTGTTTACGTTGGCTCCCATTGCCCGCGAGGTTGTTTTTGATACAATCTCTGATGGAATTCTTGTATTGGACCTGCAAAGCCGTATTGTCGATTATAATGCACAGGCAGGACAAGTTTTCGACAGACTTTCACCATCAAGTTTGGGAATGATGGTGACCGAAGTTTTGCAACCCTATCCGGCATTGTGGAAACAGATTACCACGGGAGTTCCAGAGCAAATGGAATGTAATATTATGCGGAATGAAAACTGCTTTTGGTATATGAGCAAATTGATGATCATTCCCAACCGAGCTGGAAGTGCAATTGGTAGAATTTTGGTGTTGCACGATATCACCCGGCAGAAAGAGATGATGGAAACCCTTACTGCTATGGCAACGACCGATGGACTTACGGGAATTTATAATCGCACTTATTTTATGGAACTAAGTTTGCGGGAGATTGGCCGGGCAGAAGAAAAAAACGAACCAGTTTCGCTGATTTTGATTGATCTGGATTATTTCAAGCAGGTGAATGATTGCTATGGGCATAAAGCGGGTGATATTGTACTGCAAGAGTTTGTTAAGATTATTAAAGGTGAACTACGAGAACTGGACTTTTTGGGGCGGTTCGGCGGCGAGGAATTTATGGTATTTTTGGCCAATACATCGGCAACGACTGCAATGCAAGTTGCGGAAAGATTGCGAGCAGCTTTAGCGGAGGCTCGTATTGTCTATGAGCAGACTGAGATTCAAATTACCGCCAGTTTTGGGGTGGTAGCATTGCAAGGGCTAGCTGCAGGGGATTTTGACGGGCTATTCAAAAAAGCCGATCAGGCTTTATACGGTGCGAAAAACGCAGGCCGCAATTCGGTGATACTGGCGGAATGAAGAGTGAAGGGCCGAAGCGGGAGTTCCTCGCGCAGAAAAGTTTCTGCTTGCGTTATAATTAGGAGCCAGCAGAAGAAAGGAAGACATTTTTTGGATATTATATTCTGGGATATTGACGGAACACTGATCAGGACAGGAAAGGCCGGATTGTTTGCTTTTCAGGCAGCTGTTGCGGAGCGCTGGCCCGAGCCGATCGATTTTCGACAGATTCATACTGCGGGAATGACAGATTACTCGATAGCCGGCGAGATACTCGCGACAATAACCGGTCGGCCGCCTACGCATCAGGAGACAAAAGCACTGGCCGGACGCTATGAGGAATTACTGCAGGAGCATCTTGCGCAGAGAGAAGGGCAGGTATTACCATCGGTCCGTGAGATTTTAGCGGCACTGCGCGAAAACGGAGCAGTATCGCTGCTTCTTACTGGAAACAGCCGCAAAGGCGCCGAAATCAAGATGCGAAAATTCGGTTTGGAATCGCATTTTGACTTTGAGCGGAGCGCTTTTTGCGAGAATTCACAAACACGGGATGATATAGCGAACCGAGCCTTGCGTACCGTTCAATCCCTGACGGCGGCAGACGCGGTGCGGGTTTTTGTTGTTGGCGATACTCCCAATGATGTGCGGTGCGGGAAAAATATCGGTGCGTATACAATCGGCGTTGCAACCGGGATGTTTAGCGAGGCAGAGTTGGCGATACATGCTCCTTGGTGGACGGTGACACAATTGCCGTCAGCGCCGGAGTTTATGGCCAAATTGGCGAATGCGCGGTCAATTTGATAATTCTTTCAAAGATAATATGATTTCAAACTTGCCAAAAGAAGTGCCGACGGTCACATAATAATCCGTTGGTTGAAAATGATTTTTACCTTGATTGACAACTTGTGGCTGCAAATCAGCTGTAAGCCCGACATCAGAGAGCGTATTGCCAAAAACCCCATTATTTACATTCACAAATTCACCTACACAGTCTAAGGCCATTTCATCAACTGTCGAAAGTTTTTCCCCATAAAAGCGGCTTGCAATTTCCAACAGGACATCTTTCTCCAAGAGCAGTCCTGTTGACATCGATACGTCGCCAAGGATTTGCTGCGAAATAAGCCATCGGGGGGATTGCTCACACTGGGCAATCCGGGCGAAAATAAACGGCGTATCATTGAGGAACCTGACAATGTTACGCAGCATCAAGCCCACGTAGTTGTATAGCAAATCGGCTTTGTCCCCTGCGGCGGAAAAGTCCGCTATTTTTTTTATCACTTCGTTTTCATCAGCTGTATCGATAGAGTAACTCGTTATGCCATATTCATCGCGGAAAGCAGTCAATGCTTTTTCCACTTGTGACAGTGTCAGATATTTCAGATCTGCGATTACCTGCATAAGCGTGAGATGCCCTTCTTGTTGCGATTCCAACAATCGATCCACCTGCTCACTTGTAAGATATCCTTGCTGAATGGCCAGCGCTCCAAACCGTTGGTCCTTCACACGCTGTAGATGGTGGATTTCTTCCACTTGCGCGGCAGTCATCAACCCTGCATTGACAGCTAAAATCCCCAGTTTAACTTTTACGCCTTGCTCACGTTGAAGGACTTCGGAAAATTGAACATGAGTAAGAATTCCTTTGTTTAACAAATAGTGACCGAAATACTGATTCATGATATCTTATCTCCTTGCTCCAGTTAATTTGCTGTTGCCAAACTATTCTGTTCCAAGACCAAGTTGACAACAGGGAGTACCTTGTCCTCCGTGATTGGCTTTAAGACATAGTTCTTAGCGCCATTCTGCAAAGCGTCAAAAACAACATTTTTTTGCCCTAGTGCACTTACAACAATAATTTGCGCTGCGGAGTCGGACTCGATAATACGTTTGATGGTTTCAATTCCGCCAAGTCCCGGCATGGTGATGTCCATGGTTACTAAATCAGGTTGGCAATGGGGGTAGTTGATGATCGCCTGTTCCCCATTTATTGCTTCGCACACTATCTCGTGCCCCGCTTTTTCAAGAATTTTTCGCAAAGTTGTCCTCATCATCAAGGCGTCATCAACAATCATAATTCGTGCCATTTCACTCTTCCTTTCATAATTGGTCCTATTGTTTTTGTAAAATGATTGCTAATATATCAAACTTAAAGCAACCTTTCCCAGATCGGTGTCAAGCACCCATGTAGGTGTTTCCGATTGAGGGTACTTGGCTGAAGCGTCTTCTGCCAAAATGCTAACTAATGCTTCGATATGGACGAAATCAACCAACGCTGGCAGTCCTTTCACTGCATTCTGGAAGATATCATTTGCATACAGAGAGAGGGCTGTTTCCATCTTTCTGTCGAGCTGAAAAGCGAGATCTTCTTCGAAAAAACGTTTGAGCACCAACTGCTGAACAATCTCCTGATCGGCGCTTAACACCATTTTGCCATTGGCAATCCCCTTTATTTCAAGAAAGGTAGTAACCTTGCGAAGATTAAGTTTTCCGCCCAAAGTGCTTTCGATATACGTGCAATTATTTACGTGCAACCCTACATCGGTCTTTAAAATATTCTCCGCTGCGCTCAGTAGCGATTTGGATAATTGCCGGAGAGAGTAGGGCTCATTCTCTTTTGCTGGTGTAAAGGGTAAGAAGAATAGAAATTGTGTACCTTTTCCTAATACGGTATTAATGCGAACCGAGCCGCCGAGTTTTTCCAGCTCGGCTTGCACGGCAGAGAGGCCCACACCTCGTCCTGCGAATGCATCAACATCTTTGGCGCCGGAAAAACCATCCGAAAAAATTAACCGGATAATATCTTCTTCCTGCATGCTTGCAGCCGACTCCACGCTGCAAATGCCTTTTTGCAAAGCAATATCGCGAATATGAGTTGTATCCATACCACGTCCGTCGTCGGAGATAACAAGCGTTATTCCCGCGTGTTCCTCTATAGCACGGCAAGTAATCTTACCTATTTCATCCTTGCCATTCCCTACGCGTTCCTCGAATGCTTCCAATCCATGCACAATCGCGTTGCGAAAAACATGTCCCAATGATTTTACAAAATCATAATAGTGTAAAGGGTCGACAGGGAACTCGCCTCCTTCGATTTCAAAAGAGTAAATCGCCTTTTCGTTCCGTTCGGCTAAGGAAACCACATATTCAGGATAGGATTGCAGTAATTCTTTGAAAGGTTTATATCGTAAGCGACGCAAATCAGGCAGAAGCAGGCTACATTCGCCAGGAGACAGCACACGTTGGACTTTTTCTTCGATTTCCAGCAACTGTTCACTGTCGACGATGAGTCTGTTTTCCTGTTGAAAAAATGCTTCGCCAAGTTTGTCTTTCAATATCTTCAAGTCCGTGTGGAGCCAACCAAGCATGACTTCTGGAGTATAGGCGCTCAGCTTTTCGATTAAGTGCTGGCTTTCCAAGCTGGATATTTCATTTGAACGAATCGTATCAAGGTGTCCTTCCATATCATGCAATCTTGCCTGTGTGCCGCCCATTCGCAATTGGCCGAACACGCCCTTGAAAGTATGCACAGTTCGGAACAGGGTTACCAATGTTTCGCCTGCTGTTTTTTTCTCACGTAACAGGGCTGAAAGGCCTTCTTGGCAAAAACTCGTATACTGGCTAACTGCTGCAAAAAAATCGGTCGCATGCGTCACAACATGCACAATCATCGCCAAGATATCTCGTTCGGTCTGCACACGATTTTCCATGACTCTCTGCGATGTCCGGTCAGTAAGAATTAGCATGATTTTTCGTTGGCGAGGATCAATTATACTGTCAATCAGCTTATAGGCCACTCCGATATAGCTCTTGTCAAATGCAAGTTCTTCAGGTAAAAGAGAAAAATATGTTTCGCGCAAAGATTCGCTTTTTTCGTGCAAAATTTTTCTAAAGACGGCTTCTAAAAATATTTGTTGGTCGCGGTCCGCGGGATAAATTAAAGCAGGAACAATTTCTTCGGCAATATCCCGGTGAAAAATGGTCACACATTCCGAACTATATTCCCCGCTGACCCGGAGGTCTTCGCCAAAAGAAAGAAAACCTTGCCCGGCATGGTCGAGAAGGTTTCGCAAGGACGCTGTTCGTTCGGCAACCGTGCACTCTAATTCTTGATTCCAGACTTCCAGTTTGGTGCGTGACAGCTGCACTTCTGCATACATCTTCTGCAATGAATCCAGTGTAGTATTAATGGCGCAAGTCAAAGAGCCCATCTCGTCACGCGAATCAACCTTGCCGCGAACATTTAGATCTCCTTTCCCGGCGCAAGTCATTACGCTATCTAATCGGTATACCGCTTTGCGAACCGACATATCAAAGCCGATAAAAAGATAGCAAACCAGTAGTAGAATACTGCCTGTAAATAAAACCACCATGTTCCGATATTGCAAATAGTTGCTAATCCGCATGAGCAGCAATTGGTCAATGATCTTCAACTCTTCTTTGTGCAATACACTGGCATTTTGGAGGGCTTGATTCCCCGTAGTTGTCAACAAATGTTGCGGGAGGGGTAACCCCTGCTGTCCTATGGTTTTTTGCTCAATATTCCAGGCAAATATCGGCGTAATCTCTGCGAGGGCCGTATGCAATGTTTTTAAACTAGCTTTAATGGTTTCGTTGTGGCGAAATACCAGTTGCGCATTGTGGTCGGCTTGTTCCAAGCTGGAGCGCATAAGTCCGACAACTTGCAGCAACCGATTTCGGTTCTCCGGCGAAAGAGCTTCATCTTGCAACTGAATCGACAGTCCCTGTGCTGTACTCAAGGTATCTACCAATCCAGGTAGTTTACGCAATACGGAATCGACCAGATAGGAAGTGTCAAAATCAGAATCCATGGCTAAATGCGACTCGTATCCCACATGCTGCATTAGGTCGATTACTTCATTAAGCCACCGACTATCCAGATCAAACGCCACTTGGGCGCGTCCGGCGTCGAACTGCAGTGCATCTTGTTTGCGAGCCAGCCAGTCTTTGCGCAGCATCTGAAGTTTCCAGGTAGCATCTATTTGGAGGGCTGCCTGAGTGTCTATCGCCTCAACGACATCCAACGCAGCGTCAACGTTGGCTTGTTGGGCAAGTAATTGTTCGTGGACAGTGCTATTGCCGTTCGAAAAATCATAATGCAGACTGCGATAAGCCTGCGCCTCATACAACAACTGAGTAAGCGTTTGAATATATTGGACACCAACTCGCTCCCGCATAGCAAAATCAATATTCTTGTTTAATTCCGATGCCAGCATATAAATTAATACAAAAGCCTGCAGCACTATCAGTAACGCAATGACACCGAACTTATAGGCGTATTTCAGGCGATTCATTAGTTGAACTGCGGGTTCAAACAGATATTTCATCACTTGATCACCTACGCTACTTTTCACTATAGTGATTAATTTTGAAATCAACCACAC
>DATMYT010000204.1:0-2911 GCA_035560855.1 Negativicutes bacterium
ATCTTCAAACGAGTGAATTATAATTTCAAAATAGGCTTTCAAAAACTCTAGTTCCTTCTCATGAACATGTAGATTAGCAATTTCCATTTTTCATTCATTCCTTTCAATATAGGTATATGTCCTACCCCTTCTCGTTTGCACGGGGCACCCCTTCATTTACCCTCCTCTTTGCCGACGGTTTCACAAACACGGACTTCGGACGACCGCAAAAAAAAATCTTGCAGCTCTTCTTTTTATAGCCTACAAGATTTTCACGAGCGATAACATATTCATTTGTCGGGCATCCGCCGAAATTTGTCGGGTGTTTATTTCAAGTGTCCCCGCCCCTGGCTGATCCGATATTCATCAATCGACATTCCCACCTGCTGCTTGAACTGGTGGCTGAAGTAATTTGCATCACTATAACCGAGTCGCTCCGCAACATCCACCGTACGCAGTCCGGAGTCGGACAACAGTCCCTGGGCCCGCGCCATCTTTATCCCTGTCAGGTATTCGCCGACCGTGATCCCCATTTTTTCCTTGAACACTTCACTCATGTAAGTACGATTGATATACAGCGCCGTTGCAATATCGCGCACAGAGATTCTCTCGTCGATATTCTCCAGAATATAACGGGTTGTTTCCCTCACGATCGCACCATGCTCCTGAGGTGGAGAAAATTGCACGACTTTGGCGCAAAGTTCTTTCACTGCACTGGCAAAAGCCGTTTTGATTGAACCGAATTTCTCCGTCCTGTCAGCGAAACTCTCGACCAACAGACGTAGATCGACATATTTATCCATCCAATAAAATTCTGTCAGAACCTCCGAAACCAAGTCCCGTAAAATATCTTTGATCAGAATGTCTGCTTTAAGTGCATCTCCGGTGCAAAAGACTTCTACCCGGTCTGCGATGGCTTCCGCCGCCGCAATCGTTTTGGGTGACCCACTCTTCAAATACATTTTCATTTGAGAGATTTCATCTTCCGGCATCCATGAGACAGCCGATTTTATGGCGTGGTTCAGTCTCTGTTCTTCCCGTTTGACCAACAGCAGCCGGGATCGCACCCGCACCAGCAGATCTCTGAC
Source organism: Negativicutes bacterium (assembly GCA_035560855.1). Classification (GTDB taxonomy): domain Bacteria; phylum Bacillota; class Negativicutes; order UBA1444; family UBA1444; genus UBA1444. The sequence continues at coordinate 1,068 of DATMYT010000204.1, forward strand.
ATCCTCAAGCTTGACCGGTTTCACCAGGTAATCGAAAGCGCCATAAACAAGCCCCTGCTTCGCATATCTGAACTCGGAAAACTCGCTCAGAAAAACAACGCATGGCGCCAACTTTTCTTCCGTTATCTTGACTAGTAGCTCCACCCCATTGACTTTGGGCATACGGATGTCAGTAATCACCAGATCAAACTTTTCCGCCCGCAACCGTTCCAGCGCCGCCTGTCCATTATTAGCCTCAGCAGCGATAACAAAGCCGCTGAGATCGCCGCCCCAGAGCTTCAGACGCTTCAATTGCCTGCAGACAATATCACTATCATCGACAATCAGTACATTATACATTTTCCGCTCCTAATTATGCCGGCAATGTAAAAAACACGATCGTTCCTACACCCGGATTTCCCTGAATCCAGGTCCGTCCTCCGTGTTTTTCGACAAGATGCCGCACGGTCGCCAGTCCAATCCCGAAACCTTCGTATTCTTCCCTGGTGTGGAGCCGTTGGAATATGTCATACAGCTTGTGCGCATACTCCATGTCGAACCCGATGCCGTTATCCTGGACAGAAAAAACATATTCCGACTTGATCTGATAGCACTCAACCTTGATTTTGGCCGGATTCCGATCTTTTGTGAATTTAAAGGCGTTGGACAACAAATTTGTCAGGACCTGACGCATCAAAATTCGGTCCGCGGATACAGTCGGCAATTCGTCTCCTAGTTCCAGCAGCACTGACCGTTCAGGACAAGCCATCCGCAGTTCGTCGAAAACAGTCTCCGCCATTCTGCGCATATCCACGGCTTCCCACGTAATCTCCATCTTGGTTGTCGTGACATATTCCAGCAACTTGTCGACCATCTCGATCATATCCTGCGAAATGCCGTGAATTTTGTTTACCATTTCCAACGCGTCCCGCTCCATATGGTCGCCGAAGTCTTCCTGAATAAACTGGCTATATCCTTCAATGGCGCGCATAGGAGATTTCAAGTCATGTGAAACCGTATAAGTAAAAGATTCCAGTTCCCGGGTTCGCTCTTCCACCCGCAGTTCGAGTCGCAGATTCATTTTTTGAATCTCGTCAAGCGCAACCTTCAGGTCCGTAATGTCCCGCGCCACAGCAATGATTTTTCGGCTGCCGTTTTCTGCTGTTTTGCGAATCGCACTCAGCGTCATCCAGTGAGAGTTTCCCGTTCGATCCTTCAGTTCGATTTCACTGTTTGTCGTCGTCCCATACGCACGATACTCGTGCACCACCCTGTCGCGGTCTTCCGGGTCGGCGCAAATTTTGGCGCTATCTTTTCCGATCACTTCGGCCGGACTGTACCCCAGCAATTTCTCAATAGACGGCGAAACCATCGTGATAATACCATCCAGGGTTGTTTCCATATAAATATCCTGTACGCTCTCGAACAAAATCCGCCACTTTTCTTCACTGCGGCGCAGGGCATCGTCAGCTTCCAATTTTCGCTGCAAAAAACGAATCCCGATCCCGCCGAAAATACTGCCCAGAATCACCGCCATTGCCATCGCTACGCGAAACCTTTGCGTAGCAGGAAACAACCAATTCAATGCGTAATCGCCGACGCTCAGCAGTTCGCACGCTCCATAGGAAATCACAGTGAACACACAGGAAAATCCAACAAAAGCAGTGAGCACTGTTCCATTATGTCGTTGCTGCGGCATGACCGGCAAACGGAACCGTTTTCGCAGAAACGGCAGCAACAATAATACGTCAGCCATCGCAACAATCAACAATTCATTCACTACTGATTTTACGGCAAACAGCCCTGACAAGGAAGCCGGTATGGGTTCCATATATCCGGTTCTCATCCATGGCGCAGGATTGTAT
>DATMYT010000205.1:0-9189 GCA_035560855.1 Negativicutes bacterium
TGTTTTTTCTTTTGCACATATTCGTGAATTGACGCGGCCGCTTTTTTTCCTGCGCCCATGGCTAGAATTACAGTGGCGGCACCGGTCACAATATCGCCGCCGGCGAAAACTCCTTCTTTGGTGGTTTTGCCACTTTCATCAGCCACAATATTCCCGTGCTTGTTGGTTTCCATTCCCGGTGTAGTGTCTTGAATCAGAGGGTTTGGTCCCTGGCCGATGGCGATTACAACAGTATCGACATCAAGAACGAAATTCGAACCCTCTTTCACTATGGGACGACGCCGTCCTGAAGCGTCCGGTTCGCCGAGTTCCATGCGGACACATTCCAGTCCTTTTACCCAACCGGCTTCGTCGCCGAGCACTTGCTCCGGATTGGTCAACAACTGGAAGTTTACTCCCTCTTCATGCGCATGTTCGACCTCTTCAGCACGAGCAGGCATTTCATCTGCGGAGCGACGATAAACGATATAGACGTTCTCGGCCCCCAGGCGTAATGCGGTACGCGCTGAGTCCATCGCAACATTGCCGCCGCCGACTACGGCGACGTTGCGACCAACCCGAATCGGCGTAGCCGTTTCCGGGAACTTATAGGCCTTCATAAGATTAACACGCGTCAGGAATTCATTGGCAGAGTAAACGCCATTGAGATTTTCTCCAGGCATTTTCATGAAGTGCGGCAATCCTGCGCCGGTTCCGATGAACACGGCATCGTATCCTTCTTCTGCCAAAAGCTCATCCACCGTAAAAGTTTTACCAATGACCGCATTAACGATCATTTCGACGCCCAAGTATTTCAGGGTTTCGATTTCGCATTTTACGATGTCTTTGGGCAGACGAAACTCTGGGATACCGTACATCAACACGCCGCCTGGCGTATGTAACGCTTCAAACAAGGTCACCTGATATCCCATCCGCGCCAAATCTCCGGCAGCTGTCAAGCTTGCGGGACCGCCGCCGATGACCGCGACTTTGCCGATTTTTTCTGCAGGCGGCAGTTCCGGCAACGGGCAGCTTCCACCCAACGAAAAGTCTGCAACAAAGCGTTCCAGACGACCGATTGCAACAGGTTCCCCCTTGATGCCGCGAATGCAGAGCTTTTCGCACTGATCTTCCTGGGGACATACCCGGCCACAGACAGCCGGCAAATTGTTGAACTGACGAATGATCGTATTGGCGGCAACGAAGTCGCCCTCTTTAACTTTAAGAATGAATGCAGGAATGTCGATTTCAACCGGACATCCCTTGCGGCAAGGCGCGTTTTTGCATTGCAGGCAGCGGGCGGCCTCCGCTTTGGCTGTTTCGGCGTCATATCCCAAGGTGACTTCGTTGAAATTGTGCCGGCGAACGCTTGGTTCCTGCTCCGGCATTTTATGTTTTACTTGTGACATGATCCATCCCCCTTGCACTGCCGTTCCTGTGTCTGATACATGCGGGCGCGTGACATCAGGCCATTGAAATCTACTGCATGACCGTCAAATTCCGGACCATCTACGCAGGCGAACTTTGTTTCGCCGCCGACGCTGCAACGGCAACCGCCGCACATTCCAGTACCATCGACCATGATTGGATTGAGGCTGACAAATGTTTTGATTCCATAAGGACGAGTTACTTCGGCAACGCCTCGCATCATGACCATCGGTCCGATCGCCATAACTCGGTCAACTTTTTCACCAGCGGCGATCATATCTTTCAAGGGATCCACAACCAACCCTTTGCGCCCAGCCGACCCATCATCAGTTGTAATGTGCAGCACATCGCTGACGGAGAGCATTTCCTTCTCCATGATCAGCAAGTCGGCATTGCGCGCCCCAATAATGGAAACGACGCGATTTCCAGCTTTTTTATAGGCCCGCGCAATAGGATATATCGGTGCAACGCCGATGCCGCCGCCGATACAAACTACCGTGCCGAAGTTTTCTATTTCAGTTGCTTTGCCCAGTGGTCCTGCCACATCCAGTAGAGCATCTCCTGCTTTGAGCGTTCCGAGTTGGCGGGTGGTGTCGCCTACTTCCTGGAAAATTAGTTGAATGGTACCCTTTTCACGGTCATAATCTGCGATTGTCAGAGGGATTCGTTCGCCTACCTCATCAATCCGCAAGATAATGAACTGTCCGGCCTGACATTTGCGAGCCACCATCGGCGCTTCGACAATAAAAGATTTTACGCCGGCGGAAAGCTCTTCCGCACTGATAATTTTGTACAATTGTATTCCTCCTTTACTTAACAAGCCTTAGCCCGCGTGCGCCGGCCTCATTTTTCACCTTTTCAATATCAAGAGTCGTGAATTCGCCGTTGCGATATAGGACGCGCCCATCCACCAACGTGTGGCTCACATCCGAAGAAGCAGCCGCATACGCCAAAATCGAGGCCAGATCATGTTGAGGACACCAATGGGGGGCTGTTGTGTTATAGATTGCAAGGTCTGCCTTGTATCCCGGCTCGATGCGCCCAAGCGAATCGGCCTGCCCAATAGCGGCCGCGCCGCCCTGAGATGCAAGCTGCAAAATTTGGCGGGCCGGAAGCACCGTAGGATCCATCATATGCAGTTTTTGCAGGAAAGATGCCAGCCGAACTTCTTCCAACATATCCAGATTATTGTTGCTGGTTGCGCCATCGGTTCCCAGAGCAACGCTGACACCCGCTTTTAGCATCGCCGCAACTGGCGCCGCGCCACTTGCAAGCTTCATGTTGCTGGAAGGGTTGTGTACCACCCGGACTTTTTTGTCAGCCAGAATCTTGATATCCTCAGGAGAAACCCAAACGCAATGCGCTGCCAACGTTCCGCGTTCAAACACACCCAGATCATTCAATAATGCAACCGGAGATTTGCCGTATTTTTTTTGGCACTGATCCACTTCCCATTGCGTTTCCGCCAAATGGACGTGAATTTCCGCCCCGATCCGTTGGGAGAGAGCAACCACTTTCTTCATGCACTCCGGCGGACACGTATAAGGAGCATGGGGTCCAAGCATCACCGTAATTCGCCCATTTTCAGCACCGTGATAGTCTGCGAACAATTGTTCGTTTTCGGCAAATCGCTGTTCCTGCATAGGTTCTGCTGCTTCGATCAAACCGCGGGATAGCGAGGCGCGCATTCCTGTATCAACACAAGCTTTTGCGGCTTGGTCCATGAAGAAATACATATCGGCAAAAGCGGTTGTTCCTGACGCCAGCATTTCGGCGATCGCCAGTTGGGTTCCCCAATAAACGTCTTCAGCGGTCAGATTTGCTTCCGCCGGCCAGATTTTTTTCTGCAGCCAGTCCATCAGCGCCATATCGTCGGCATAGCTGCGGAACAATGTCATCGCCGCATGGGTATGGGCATTGACCAAGCCTGGAGTAGTCAGGCGATTTCGGCAGTCGATGACCTCATCCGCCTGCCAGCCTGCTGGCGAAGCTCCGCAGAAGAGAATTCGTCCGTTTTCAATGCCGATATCCCCAGAGGCAATATCTCCTGCCGGGGTCAGATATCGACCGGATTGCAACAATATCTTGTTCATACGCATCTTCCTTTCGACTATGGTTGCCGATATTTTTCTACATAGAATTGACGCATCACTTGAACATCTTCATCACTCAGACGTCGTGCGCCGCCCAATTGTCCGGCGATGGCATGGATTTGGGCCGCTTTTTCGACAAGCTCAGCGATTAATAACGCTTCTTTTAGGGAAGGAGCGCAAGCCACAGCGCCATGATTGGCGAGTAGAACAGCTGTTCTGTCCCCTAGAGCTTCGACTGCATTTTGCGCTAGCTGGTCTGTTCCTGGTAGCGCATATTGGGCTACTTTGACGCCGCCTCCCACAACCTGGACCAACTCCTCCAGACACGGGGGAATTGATTCTCCAGCAACAGCGCAGGCCGTTGCATATAAACTATGAGTATGCACAATAGCACGTACATCTGTTCGGGCCGCGTAAATTGCCATGTGAAGCGGCAATTCGGAGGAAGGACGGCTGCCCTCTACAAGGTTGCCGCCTTCATCGGTAATAACGATCTCTTTTGGACTCAGTTCATTATACGGACGCCCCGAGGGTGTAATGACAATTCTGTTTCCAGCAGCATTACGGACGCTGATATTTCCCCAGGTTCCGGCAACCAAATTTCGCTCTATCATCTGTCGCCCGCCGAGAACGACGGATTGCTTCAATTCTTCCAATGCGTGCATAGGTTATGCCTGATGTAGATAGTCAGACTGACAACTTGTAAGGGCATCAATTTTTACGCCCATCGCGGCCAATTTCAAATGAGCCACCTGCAGGTCCAATTCGTGGGGAAGATTATGAACCGCGTTCGTCATTGTCTTGTGGTTTTTCAGGATGTGCAATGCAGCCAGAGCCTGCATTGCGAAAGACAGGTCCATGATTTCTGTCGGGTGTCCGTCCCCCGCCGCCAGATTTACTAAACGTCCTTCTGCCAGCAGATAGAGTTTTCTGCCATCAGCCAGTTGGAATTCCTCGATATTTTTGCGTACAGGCCGGGTCGTTTTCGCCAGAGCCGCCAAATCGTTTTTATTTACCTCCACATCAAAATGGCCAGCATTCGAGAGAATGGCGCCGTGTTTCATCCGTTCCAAATGTTCCTTGCGGATGACATCATTGCAGCCGGTAACAGTCACGAAAATATCTCCGACTTCCGCCGCCTTCAGCATCGGCAGTACTTGATAGCCGTCAAAGATTGCTTCCGCCGCTTTGATCGGATCGATTTCCGTTACAACGACATGGGCACCCAATCCTCTTGCCCGCATGGCTACGCCTTTACCGCACCAGCCGTATCCGGCGACAACAACAGTTTTGCCTGCAATGGAAAGATTGGTGGTTCGCATGATTCCGTCCCAAACCGATTGACCTGTTCCATAGCGATTGTCGAACAGATGTTTACAATCGGCATCGTTTACTGAGATCATGGGGAAGTTCAAGCGGTTTTGCGCTGCCAGCGCCCTTAATCGCAGCACGCCGGTCGTGGTTTCTTCGGAGCCGCCCATGACATTGGAAGCTAAATCGGATCTTGAGCCGTGCAGCAGGGATACCAGATCGCCCCCGTCGTCAATGATGATTTGCGGTCGAGTATCAAGCGCGTGATGCAGGAATTGATCATACTCTTCCGATGTTGTGTTATACCAGGCAAAGACGCCGACGCCTTCTTCCGCCAAGGCTGCTGCCACATCATCCTGCGTGGAAAGTGGATTGCTACCGGTCACGACAACATTGGCCCCGGCGTTTTTCATTACCATACAAAGATAAGCAGTCTTTGCTTCCAGATGAACCGTTACAACCATATTGATTCCAGCCAGCGGTTTCGTCTTGAGAAACTCAGCGTTCAATGAATTCAGTACCGGCATGTGTTCTGTGACCCAGCGGATTTTATCCAGTCCCTGGGGAGCAAGTTTGGGGTCGCGAATGATTGATTTCATTTGTTTTCCTCCTCATTATTGCGCTTGTTCGCCAGTTGATCGATTGCAGAACCATAGGGAGCTTTCAACACGCCCGCTTCGGTAATGATAGCTGTAACCAGCGCTGCCGGCGTAACATCAAAAGCTGGGTTGAAAGCATCTATTCCCTGCGGTGCGATTCTGACCCCGCCAAAAGAAAAAATTTCATCATGATGGCGCTCTTCAATAGGTATTGCATTGCCATTCGCAATCGAAAAATCAAAAGTTGATAGCGGCGCTGCTACATAAAACGGAATTTGGTGCGCTTGCGCTAAAACAGCTAATCCGTAGGTGCCGATCTTGTTTGCGACGTCACCGTTGCGGGCGATTCGATCCGCACCGACAATTACGGCCTGCACCCTGCCGGTTTTCATCACCCAGGCGGCCATATTGTCAGTGATTAACGTGACTGGAATTCCCTGCCGTGACAATTCAAAGGCAGTCAAGCGCGCTCCCTGCAATAAAGGTCGGGTTTCGTCAGCGTAGACTCCAGTCACATGTCCTTCCAGCCATGCTTTGTGAATTACACCGAGCGCAGTTCCGACTGCAACTGTCGCCAATGCGCCTGCATTGCAATGTGTCAGAATGGAAATCGGTCGATCAAACAACTCTGCGCCATATTGCGCAATTTTTTCATTCCCCCGCCTGTCTTGCAATGCAATGGACTCAGCTTCGATGTTAAGCAAAATCACCGTGTCAGTGTCCGATAAACGTTCGCGCACAGTTTCAAAGACACCCATCATTCGGTTAATGGCCCAGAAAAGATTAACAGCCGTTGGGCGAGTACTTTTGAGTTCTGCAGCGATGATCGGCAGTTGTGTTTCCAGGGGTTGACCAGTTCGTACGGCTTCCATCGCTCCCAATACCAGACCATATGCTGCAGCCGCACCAATTGCCGGTGCGCCCCGCACTTCCAGACGGCGAATTGCCTCCGCGACCCTTCGATAATCGTGACATTCGATATAAGTTTCCGTTAAAGGCAACTGTGTTTGATCCAACAAAATTAATGCGCCTTTTTGCCAGCGCAGTGATTCCACAACATCCATATTAAAGTTTAAACCCTCCAAATTCCCTCAAAGCATGGTGGCATACGCAATCGTCATTTGAAACGGAATTTTCAATGATCTGATTTATTAGCGCCTGAATATTGGCTGCATTCTGTTTCATAGTATCAAGAACTTCCTTGTGAGTCAGAAGATCCGGACTGATTCCGGCGGCAAAATTCGTAACCATCGAAACCGTCACATAACACATTTCCGCTTCACGCGCCAAAACCGCTTCCGGCACGCCTGTCATTCCAACCAGATCACCGCCTAGTATTTCAAAAGCGCGAATTTCCGCCGCCGTTTCAAAGCGGGGGCCTTCCGTGCAAACATAACACCCTCCGTTATGCGCCGACAAATTCAAGACTTTTGCCGATGACGAAACTATATGTCGCAATTCGTTGCAATAGGGAGAAGTCATGTCGACATGGACAACTCCGCGCTCTCCGCCTTCATAAAACGAGGAAACGCGTAGCTTGGTAAAATCAAGAAATTGATCCGGCAACACAAAATCGCCGGGCTTCATGGCACGATTCAAGGAACCAACTGCGGTTGTCGCCAGAATTTGGCGAACCCCCAGTTTTTTCAGCGCCCAGATGTTGGCCCGGTAATTGATGAGATGCGGCGGAATCGAGTGATGTTTGCCATGACGGGGAATGAACGCAACCGACTTTCCAGCATGCAAGCCAGTCTGGCAAGTTACAGCACCATAAGGGGTGTCGAGGGTAATGGACGACACCTGATCCAGCATTTCCGGATTATAGACGCCAGTGCCGCCGATAATGGCAAGGGCTGGTGTAATATTCAACGCAGGGCCTCCTCTCGACTTTCTGGTGAAAATACAATTTCAAGTAAATCCGGCATCGTTTCCAATATATAGTCAGGGTTAACCGCCAGCACTTCCTCCCAGGGAACCTGTGTCCAGCGGACAGCGGCGGTTTTTACGCCGGCGCCCTTGCCGCTCAATAGATCGTGGGCGCTATCCCCGACCATGATACATTCAGCTGCACTTAATCGGGTTTCACGCAATGCCAATAAAACGGGTTCCGGTTCCGGTTTATGCAGGGACGTTTCGTCAACGCCGATAACTGTGCTGAAGTATTGTTCCATATCAAATAGCCGTAGGCCTCGCCGCGCCATGGTCGCAGTCTTCGACGTGACAATCGCCAGCGAGATTCCAGCATCAAAAAGAGCTTTCACAGTGTCGTGCACACCTTCAAATATTCTGGCCAGTTGGTCATGATGAAGGTGATTGAAGGCTCGATAGGTCGCGATGACGGATTCTTCCTCTCCAGGAGCCATAACTTCCATGGCTGCAAGCAGTGGTTTTCCCATGTATGGCTGTATATCCGCCAGATCTACAGTACGTTGATAATGAGTCGCGAAGGTATGTTGAAAAGATTTGAGGATTAAGGGAGTCGTATCCAGTAAGGTTCCGTCAAGATCAAAAAAAACGCCCTTAATTTTCGGTAAACTCATTCAATGTTCCATCCTTCAGTGAATGCCTGTAGATTCGTTTCTTTTGCTGCGGTCGGACTTTTATCCGTGATAGCCACGTTCCAGAGCTCACGCGGCAAGGGTAGTCTTCGCCCCAGCAATCCGAGCAGGACGATATTCACAGCCTTGGGGTTGCCGCATTGGGCAGCAATTTTAACAGCGTCCACACGAATCGTTTTTACACCAGCTTGACCGAGACGTTCGAAAACATTAGCGGGGTATTTTGCGAGGCCGATGATGACTGGCATCGGTGAAATTTTTTGCTCATTCACAATGACCGTGCCGCCCGGTTTCAAAAATTCGATCCAACGGAGCGCTTCCAACTGTTCAAAAGCTACAATGATATCGGCTTCCCCTTTTTCGACAAGAGGAGAAGTGACCTGCTTTCCGATGCGCACATAGGTGACGACGCTGCCACCGCGTTGCGCCATACCGTGAACTTCCGACTGTTTCACGTCTAGTCCGCTTTTTTCAGCAACTTCACCAATAATCTTACCGGCAAACAAGGTTCCCTGTCCTCCGACGCCAACGATCAATACATTAATAGCTTCAGTCATTTTTCACACCTGCTTTCCGGATTGCGCCGAACTTACAGATTTGCAGACAAACTCCGCATCCCGTGCATACTTTAGCATCGATCCGAATCTTGCCGTCCTTTAGCTCCATCGCCGGGCAACCGATTTTCAGGCAAGAGCGGCACAGCTTACAGGCATCCGCCAGTATTTCGTGGGGCTCCCGTACGTGGTTGCGGAGAATCAGGATGCAGGGACGTCGGGCAATGACCACTGCCGGTTCGCGGGAGACCAGGGCTTCTTGTAGCGCTGACTCGACCGCTTTCAAGTCATAGGCGTCTACAACCCAGACTTTTTTGACGCCGCAGGCGCGGACGATGTCTTCAATGCAAACCTGAGGCGCGGGCTTCCCATGGATATCAAAACCAGTTGCAGGATTTTGTTGATGCCCGGTCATGCCGGTAATGCTGTTATCCAGAATCACCACCGTGACCGCGCCATGATTGTAAGCCACATCAATGAGGCCGGTAATGCCGGAATGTAGAAAAGTTGAGTCGCCAATAGTTGCGACGATTTTTTTGTCCGTCAGGATTTTTGAAAATCCGAGTGCGTTCGGTATGCTGGCCCCCATATCGATACAGGTATCTCCGGCATTTAAAGGCGGCATATAGCCAAGTGAATAGCAGCCGATGTCACTGGCAACAATATC
>DATMYT010000206.1:0-2797 GCA_035560855.1 Negativicutes bacterium
CTATACGAAAGTATATTCTTTTTTAACCTGTTTTTTGCTCAATTATGATCTTAGTCAGCGCTGTCCGGCTACTGATGCCTAATTTCGCAAAAATACCCTGCAACGCTTTTTTTACGGTTATCTCAGCTATATGCAGCGTTCTCCCGATCGCCGGATTTGACAATCCTGCGGCAACAAGCTCTGCGATAGCGCTTTCCCGCTCGGTAAGCATTGACCTATTGTCACGGCTGCTTAAATCTGCCGACATCGCTTCCCTGCTTTTCGCGATTAACGGGAAAAGCGCATTTATCCGGCCGAAAAATTCCGGGTAGTGCCCGTTCTTTTCCAGCTGAGCGAGCATTTCGGCAATGTTTTCGCCATTCTCCGCAAAAGGCATAATAACCTGATCGGGAGCCGCGACGTCGAGCGCCCTCCGGAGCGTTTTCCGCGCGTCCTCATGCCGCCCCAGTTTCAACTTGGCCGCGGCTTCATAGATGCATGTATATACTTGTCCCAATAAATTCGGAAAAACACTTGCCATACCGATGAACTCTTCGGCTAAGCCGATTAACTTCAAGTATTGACCACCGATTAACAGCGCCTTGCCCCAGACGATGTTGAAAAAAGCGTAACTGGGATAACTGATTGAACTATCCCGCAAATCACCTGTCACAATCCATGCGGGGATCTTTTTCTCCTGATTGAGGCACGAATATATGAATCCCTCACACATATCCCATGTATGCATATACAGGTACAATCCGCGCTCTTTGATTTCCTCCCGCGTTTTTCGCAGAATATCCTTCACATACGCCGAATCCCCCCGTACAACCGCCAGGCGCATTTGGAGAAACAGCGCGCAAAGCACCATTGCCATTTGGTCCTGGGACCGGGCGATATACAAAGCTTTATGGGCCGCAATTTCCGCATTTTCAAAATCGCCGGTGTAATAATACCACTCGCCCTGCATCACGTATTCTGCTCCGGAACCGTGCCCGGCTGTTAATTGGTAATAATGCGGCATAGCCCCGATGATTTCATCGACTTCCCGCTCCAGTTGCCCACTATCACGATAAAACATATATAGCACGGACGGCGAGCCAAATGTCCATGAACCATTTCTGTCGATGAACTTCGATGGCCCCTTCAGCAGGCCCACGGCCCTTTGGTGATGTTCAGACATCCCTGTTATACTATTATACTTTGCAAAACTGCACAAAAGTTCGAGTTCTCCCGCCAACTGAGCTTTCGCCGGTTCCTTTTCCCCCGGCAGGAATTCGATGTAGCCGGCGACTTGCTGGCATTGCTGCGCGAACAACTCCATTTCATTAAGCGAAAACAGATTCATGGCGTAAATCAGGCAGGCCCACGGATGGTCTCTTTTTATCTTCATGGGGCACTCGCCGAAGTACTGGATCAGCCTGTCTTTATGCTCGCTCATTATGCAGTTGCCTTTATCAAGTTCAATAGTAGTTAACAGACTGTCGAAATCGGCGGCTTTGTAGAAGCAATCCATAGCATGGATATATTCGCCGATACTTACATGCCATTTTCCCGCTGCCTTCCAGATGGCCTGCTGCCTGTCCGAACCCTGCCTGTCAAAGAGTCGTCGCAGGTAACTCGTGAAGATGTTATGCATGTAATAGGTTTGCCCGACACGATCGTATTTGATAAAGGCATTCCCGGCCATAAGTCGCCCCAATAGCGCCTCGGTATTCCCCTTGCCCCACATATATTCAGCCTGCTCAGCGGAAAAACTGTCGAAAATGCAGATGCTGAGCAAAAACTCTTGGACCTCAGCAGAACAGCGCCGATAGACAACCTTCTCTATCAGTTCATATAGGCTGACCTGCCATTCAATCCGCTTATCCTGCTGGAAACCCATTATACAAAGATATACGGCGCTGATCCAGCCTTCAGTATAGGAGACCAGGAAATCCGCTTCCTCAGCGCTGAGCGTGACCCCGTTCAACCTGCAATACTCAACAATATCAGCGCGCGAAAGCTCAAAACTGCTCTTTTCAATAACGTGACAGTATCCTTTGAGCACAAGCTCGGTTGTGTTCTCGCCAAAAACACTGCGAGATACAACAACGATATGCAAATTGAGAATCTCGGCCTTGACCAACAGCTCGATAAATCTGTCGATATCGCCAGAAGACAGCAAATGATAATCATCAAGGACGATGACCGTTCTTGCCGGAAACTCCATAGCCTCCATAATACGGATAGCCTCAGCCAAAAAAGCACTGTTGCTGGGAACTCCCAATCTTGTAAGGCTATCTGCGCCCACTGGGTCTAGCTTCCTGAACGAATGAGTTAACCCCTGCCAAAAACCGGTCGCCGAATCATCTGTCAGCGTTTGCCAAAGCACCTCGGCTTTACTGCCTGATAAATATTCTTTAACTGCGGTAGTTTTGCCATAGCCCATCGGTGCTTCCACGACAGTCAGCGGATATTCCCATATATTATCCAGGGCCTTCACTATCGATTTGCGCATAAAAAGTGTCTTGTCCTTGTATCTGGGCATTAAAGCTCCTCCCGGGCAATTGCAATTACAAATTCGGGTTATACATATATCCCAAAATATCACATTTTTCTCGGCAGGTAAAGACATATGCCTGGGAGCATAATGCTACCATCTGGTTATACCAGCATAGAAAACAAGCCCCGTCATCCGCTTCGTGGCGGAAAACAAGGTTTGCCATGTCTTCGTGGTCATTTTTAGTGGGATTTGCATGGTAGAGGCGATTCGCGGCTGGGCAAATTCCATCCATATAAACTGTATTCGAAAACCGTTGCATCAGAAGAACCATCC
>DATMYT010000207.1:0-6624 GCA_035560855.1 Negativicutes bacterium
ATGAAGAAACCTAAATTCCTTCTATTGAAGTTCTTTCTTCAAATTTCGCAGCGCTGCGGCAAAAATCATTCCTTCGGTGGCAATCGTTAGAAACTGTGCTCCTGCCGCCTTCCAGTATGCAGCGTCTTCTGCATTGAGGCAAAAGATCCCCGCCCACTTATCTGTGCGGCGGGTTTTTTCTATTACAGAGTGGATAGTTCGCCGCAGTTCCGGATCGGAAAATTGTCCAGTAATGCCCATGGACTGCGACAAGTCGGTCGGACCAACAAAAATGCCGTCGACTCCTTCCACCGCTAAGATTGAATCCAGATTTTTCACTGCATTGATATGTTCCACCTGGGTGATCACGAGATTCTCACGGTTTGCGCTTACAAGGTAGTCCGGCATTGGAATAAACCCATAACGGGCAGCCCGAACCACGCCCGCTATTCCCCGTTCGCCCTGCGGGGCATACCGCGCCGCTCGAACAGCTGCTGCAGCTTCCGCCGCAGTATTGACTTGGGGAACCAATACTCCACCGGCGCCAGCGTCCAACGCACGCAGAATCAATTCTGGAGAATTCGTCGTTACTCGCACGACCGGGGTCGTTCCTGCCACTTCGGCGGCCCGTACCATGTTGCCGACCTGCTCCATCGTATTTCCCGAGTGTTCCGTATCGATCACCACAAAATCAAGATCAGCGTACCCAATCATTTCGACCAGCGCCGCCTCTCCCAGAACCGCAAACATCCCATATGCTGAACTACCTTCGGCGATTACTCGTCTTGTCCGGTTCACCGGGAATGTCATTTTTGTCTGCATGCGCTTTTCTTCCTTTCATTTACGCGTCCAGTAGCTTCATCAAATCCGACGGACGCTGAATAATCGACTTCGCACCATTTTCCAACAGTTCCTCAATTTTGCGAAACCCCCACGTCACGCCTACAGCATAAATGCCAGCGGCGGTAGCCGTGCGCATGTCGGTGTTTGTATCCCCAACATAGAGAAATCGTTCCGGCGCGATGCCCAACATCTTGGTGATCTCAACAGCTCCCTGTGGATTCGGTTTGACAGGCACACCCGGTCGCGCCCCCAACACCGGATAAAAATTCCATCGCGGTAACAGCGCAGGAATCATCATTTTGGTGAAAGCATCCGGCTTATTGGAGAAAACCGCCATCTGCATTCCGGCGGCCTCCAATTCATCCAATAATTCCTCAATTCCGGGATAAGGTTTCGTCTTTACGTTCCAACGGCAGTTATATTCTGCCGACATCAGTTGAATGCTCCGGGCAACTGTCGCCTCGTCACATCGGTCCGGCGGCAATACCCGCCGCGCCAACGTTCCCATACCATCGCCAACAAAATACCGGTACTCCTCTTTGTCATGCGTAGGAAAACCAAGTTGCCTTAATGCGGCATTCATTGAGTCGGATAAATCCTCTAACGTATCGAGCAACGTCCCGTCCAGGTCAAAAATTACAGCCTCATATTTCACCGGATCGGCCATCCCTCCGTCACTTCCGCCAGCAGTAGCACCAATGCCACGGTGCGCGGCACGGCGGTATTCAGATCCACATATTCATGGTCAGTATGCTCTTCATAGTTTTCCACGCCGAGCGCATCGATAGTGGGAATAAATTTGGCAGTCCGATTGCCGTCCGTCAAGCCCCCGGCTACCCACTCGATGACTTCGGCACCATATTCCCGCCGAACGATATCTTTATAGATATCCACCAATTTCTGGACTTGCGGCGTTTTTTCCATGGGGCCGGTATGAATTCGACCGCTCACCGTCACTTTCGTTCCCGGCACTACTGTCTGGTTCACCAGATCTTTGATGGCCAGGTCCAGCCGTTCCTGCTCCGCAACTGTATAGCAGCGCACATTCAGCTTGGCGAAAGCGTCGCCAGGAATCACATTGATTCTGTCGTTGGTCGAACCAATCACTCCAACGTTGATGCCGTTGGGAGGTATAAACTGTCCATGATCCACAATGCCCTTTTCTTTCAACGCTTCCCGCGTGTATTCATGAGGATTGTCAGGTAGTGGGCTGGCTAGTTGGTATAATCGGCTGATTTGATTGCCCAATTCCATGATGGCGCTGGCTGAGGAATGCAGCGCATTGCCTGCATGACCAGAAGTGCCGGTGACCTGAATTTCATAATTCGCGCTTCCTTTGCGCTGCGTCACAATCCCCCACCCCGGACGGGCCGTGTCCATCAAAACCGCCATATCCGCCTGTGGCGCCAGCTCCGCAACGATCTGTTCAGCGGTTGGCGATCCACCCTCTTCTTCCCCGTTGTAGTAAATAATAATTTCGCCAAAAGCATCGAATCCAAGATCTTTTAAAGTTTTCATCGTATAGATCGTCTGAATGACGGTTGCCTTATCATCTCCCACGCCAGGTCCGTAGGCAATATTGTTCTCATCCAGCCGAAATGGGCGTTTCGCAGCTTCTCCCTTTTTAAATACGGTATCAATATGTGCGATCATCAGCAGACGAAACGTTCCCTTGCCCTTGATTCGGGCTATGAGATGAGTTGATCGCTCATTGGTCCGATATTCGACGGTTGCCCCCAGTTCCACAAGCTTGGCAGCAACAAACTTTGCCGCGCGGTCCGTCCCCTCCGGGTCACCATTGCCCGAATCGATATTTGTCAATGTTTCAAGGTCTTTTACATAGTTTTGAAATTGATTCTGCAAAAAATCTTTTACTTTTACGCTGTCCACTAGAAAACCTCCCCATATTGTCTTTCTTTAAGAAAGATTTGACCTGCACTGGGTATCTTCCTGCCAGTTGAAGTCGCACTCTGAAATAAAACTAAAATAGTTCAATGTTCGGCGATATATCGCTTAATTTCCTGCAAAAACTCAGCGCCATAACGAACCAATTTGACTTCACCGATGCCTTTGATCAAGCGCATCTGCCGCTCATTTTCCGGAATGTGTTCGCAGAGGTCGCGCAATGTACTGTCCGCAAATACGATATAAGGAGGCACCTTTTCGCGTATAGCGATCTCCCGGCGAAGTTTGCGCAATTGCTCGAAGAGCGAGTTGTCAGGCAGCACCGCGACTTTGACTTTGCGACGTTTTTGCCATACCTGTTCCTGGCTTCTCAGCACCGCGCCCGCTTTTTGCGCCACTTTCAGCACTGGATATTCTCCCTCTGTCAAATGAAGGTAGCCCTCGGCAACTAAAAAATTGATGGCATCCTTGATCTCTTGCAGACTATTGCCGCTTAATAGCCCATATGTGGATAACTGATCAAAGCCCCCTTGCAGGACTTTTTTGTTCTTCGATCCTTTCAGCACTTCAGCTACCAGGACCAGACCGTAACGTTCTTTCATGCGGCTGACACAGGAAATTATTTTTTGTGCTTCAACTGTAATATCCATCAAGTCGCTATTGTCATTGCAATTACTGCAATTTCCGCACGAATCCGGCGCATCATTTTCATCAAAATATTCCAGAATATATTTTCGCAAACAGCGCGAAGTATGGCAGTAATCCACGACCTCTTGCAGCTTGTGGTACTCATTGTTTTTTCGCTCTGGCGGCAATTCGTTTTGCTCGATCAGAAACTTTTGCAACAAAATATCCTGGGCTGAAAAGAGCAAAATGCATTCGCCAGGTTCTCCATCCCGTCCGGCTCGACCGGCTTCCTGGTAATATGCTTCCATATTTTTGGGCATGTTGTAATGGATCACATAACGGACATTGGACTTATCGATTCCCATGCCAAAGGCATTAGTGGCGACGATGACAGATATCTCATCATAAATGAAGGCTTCCTGATTTTTTGTTCGCTCAGCAACATTCATTCCGGCATGATATTTACCGCATGAACAGCCTTTGGCGCGAAGTAAATCATACAGATGATCGACTTCTTTTCGGGTACCGGCATAAATAATGCCGGACTTTTCCTGATTGTCGGCGACATATTTCAGTACAAATGCGCGCTTGTTTTCGCCGCGCAACACGGCAAAGGACAGGTTTTTTCTATCAAACCCGGTAACGAAAACATTGGGCGCATTCAACGACAAGAGCTCGACAATATCAGTCTGGACTTCTTCCGTTGCGGTAGCGGTAAACGCGCCAACAATTGGGCGATGAGGCAAGGCGTCAATAAACGGGGTAATGTTCCGATAGCTGGGCCGAAAATCATGTCCCCACTGCGAAACGCAGTGAGCTTCATCAATCGCCACCAACGAAATTTTCAGGGTTTGCAGCAACTGACGGCACCCCTCCGATTCAAGTCGTTCGGGCGCCACATACAACAACTTGTATGCACCGCGAACGGCGGCATTAATCCGTCGATCCACTTCACGCGCAGGAAGTGAACTGTTGATAAAGGTTGCTGCTACTCCCAGCGCCCCCAATGCATCAACCTGGTCCTTCATTAATGCAATAAGTGGTGATACGACGAGCGTTATTCCGTCAAAAATCAAGGCCGGTATTTGGAAGCACAAGGATTTTCCGGCCCCAGTGGGCATAATAGCCAGCGTATCTTTTCCCTGTAAAATGCTGGTGATAATTTGGGCTTGCCCTGGTTTAAACTCTGAATATCCATAGTATTTTCCCAATAAGTCCCGAGCTTGTTTCAGCATAATCGCAACTTCCCATCACTTAAAATATACCAGTAAAGAAGAAGCAGCCACCACCACGCGGTTTGGCTGCTCACAGTTCATTTCCTTTTTCGGTTGCCCGGATTATTTCAGCTTCGCCGGGTCCTGCGTCTTCCCGCTACGTCTCTTCCCCAATTCCGTCAATAGCTCATCAAGATTGATGCCATGCCATGCCAATAGTACTAAACAATGATACCACAAATCCGCCATCTCGTAGAGTACTTCTCCCTGACTGTTGTTTTTGGACGCAATGATCGTTTCCGCGGCTTCCTCGCCGACTTTCTTGAGAATTTTATCCTGCCCCTTCTCAAACAGCAAGTTGGTGTAAGAGCCCTCTTTCGGGTACTTGCGGCGGTTTTCAATCACTCCATATAATTCCGGCAGAACACACTCTGATTCACTCGGCCTTTCGGTCGCTGTAGATTCGCTCTCACCGAATTTGCGGCTAAAGCAGGAATAAGTTCCTTCATGGCAAGCCGCGCCAGTCTGTTCAACTTTTACCAACAAGGTATCGCCGTCACAATCATAGTACATTTCGCGCACCTGCTGCACATGCCCGGATGTAGCGCCTTTGTTCCACAGTTCCTGTCGGCTGCGACTGTAGAACCAGGTTGTGCCGGTTTCAATCGTTTGCGCCAGTGATTCCCTGTTCATGTATGCAAGCATCAGCACGGTTCCAGTCTCTATATCCTGGACTACCGCAGGAACCAGGCCTTTTTCATCAAAACGGATTCTTTCCATCATTTATAGCCGCACCTCAATTCCCTTACCCCGGAGATACTCTTTAGTCTGTCGGATACTGAACTCACCATAATGGAATACCGACGCCGCCAGCACCGCGTCCGCCTTGCCCTGCGTTAATGCATCAGCAAAATGTTCGAGCGTCCCTGCGCCGCCGGAAGCAATGACCGGCACTTCTACCAGTTCGGACACCGCCCGGTTCAGGTCGTTGTCATAGCCGTCCTTCGTCCCGTCACAGTCCATGCTGGTAAGAAGAATTTCGCCCGCGCCTAGATCTACGCCGCGCCGAATCCATTCGAGCACATCAAGCCCAGTAGGCGTCCGCCCGCCATTGATAAAAACTTCCCATTTTCCCGCGCCGGATCGCTTCGCATCAACAGCCAGCACAATGCATTGTCGCCCAAAGCTCTTGGCTCCGTCAGCAATCAGCCCCGGTTCTTTCACTGCCGCCGTATTTAAGGATACCTTATCTGCTCCGGCATGCAGCATGGCGCGGATATCATCGACCGAGCGAATGCCGCCGCCGACAGTAAATGGGATAAATACTTGGCTGGCGGTACGCCGCACCACGTCGACCATCGTGTTGCGCCCGTCGGAAGAAGCGGTAATGTCGAGAAAAACCAGTTCATCGGCCATTTCCCGATCATAGAAAGCCGCCAGTTCCACCGGATCACCGGCGTCCCGCAGCGACACAAAATTAGTCCCCTTGACGACCCGCCCGTTTTTCACATCCAGACAGGGAATGATTCGTTTCGTGTGCATTAGAGAATCTCCTCCCTTGCGACCCGCAGCGCGTCCTCCAAGGATATAGCCCCGGTGTACAAAGCTTTGCCGATGATGACGCCTTCAATACCACTCTGGGTCAGCGGTTGTAGCGCTAAAACATCTTCCATTCCCTTGACGCCACCGGAAGCGATGACTGCCAGCCCCGACTTTTCGGCAAGTTGCAATGTCGCAGCTACATTAACGCCGGTCAGCATACCGTCCCGAGAAATATCCGTGTAAATTATCCGCGTTGCGCCGACATCCTTCATTCGAAGTGCCAGCTCATCAACCTGCATCAGTCCGGACTGCTCCCAACCATCCACAGCCACTTCGCCCCCGCGTGCATCAATGCCGATTACAATACGCTCCCCATATTCGGAACAAACCTGCCGCACCAGTTCCGGCGATCGGACGGCAATCGAGCCGAGAATCACCCGATGAATGCCTGCAGCCAAAACTTCTTCGACCGTTTCCAACGTTCGGATGCCGCCGCCGAGCTGAACCTTTACGT
>DATMYT010000208.1:0-2393 GCA_035560855.1 Negativicutes bacterium
GTACCCAAAACCTACTTCTGCAATTTGGAAAACGCACCCTGTTCAAGGATGTGAATATCAAGTTTACTCCCGGTAACTGCTACGGACTCATCGGCGCCAATGGCACAGGAAAATCGACGTTCCTCAAAGTCCTTTCCGGCGAAATCGATCCATCCGCAGGTGAAGTCATCATCACGCCCGGTGAGCGGTTGGCGGTTTTAAAACAGAACCACTATGAATTTGATGAGTACGGCGTACTCGAAACTGTCATTATGGGCCATTCCCGGTTGCACGAAATTATGCAGGCAAAAGAAGTGCTCTGCGCCAAACCCGACTTCTCCGATGAAGACGGCATGCGTCTCGCCGATTTGGAATGTGAATTTGCCGAGCTCAACGGATGGGATGCGGAAACCGAAGCTGCCCGCCTATTAAAAGGCCTAGGAGTTGCCAATGATCTGCACGACCTTAAAATGAAGGACATGACAGCCCTTGACAAGGTTAAAGTACTATTGGCGCATGCTTTGTTTGGCAATCCTGACATTTTGCTGCTCGATGAACCGACTAACCATCTGGACGTAACCGCCATCACGTGGTTGGAAGATTATCTTTATGACTTTCCCAACACAGTCATCGTTGTTTCTCATGACCGTCACTTCCTCAATCAGGTATGCACTCACATCGCAGACATCGACTTTGAAGTCATTCAACTTTATGTCGGCAACTACGATTTTTGGCTGGAATCAAGCCAATTAGCTTTGCAACTGGCTAAGGATGCCAATAAGAAGAAAGAGGAAAAAGCCAAAGATCTGATGGCTTTCATTCAGCGTTTCAGCGCCAATGCCTCAAAATCCAAACAGGCGACTTCCCGTAAAAAGCAATTGGAAAAATTGACGCTTGACGACATTCGTCCTTCGTCTCGCAAATATCCCTACATTGCCTTCAAACCTGATCGCGAAGCAGGTGCGCAGCTTCTCTCTGTAGAAGCCTTGTCTTTATCTGCCGAAGGTGAGCCTATCCTAAACAACATTTCTTTCACAGTTCTTAAGGGTGATAAGATTGCTTTTATCGGACAGAACGGCATGGCTAAAACTACCCTATTCCAGGTTTTGATGGGAGAACTAACGCCTGACAGCGGTGAATTCAAGTGGGGCGTGACCACCTCACAAGCTTATTTTCCCAAAGACAACTCCGCTTTTTTTGACGGAGTGGAATTAAATCTAGTGGACTGGTTGCGGCAATTTTCTCGTGACCAAGATGAAACCTATATCCGAGGTTTTCTCGGGCGAATGTTGTTTGCCGGAGAAGAAACGCAGAAAGAGGCTCAAGTCATTTCCGGCGGGGAAAAAGTTCGCTGCATGCTGTCACGCATGATGATGAGCGGCGCCAATGTTTTGCTGCTTGACGAACCCACTAACCATCTGGATCTCGAATCCATTACAGCACTCAACAATGGTCTGATGCAATTTGACGGCACTCTTTTATTTGCTTCGCATGATCACCAGTTTGTTCAGACTATCGCAAACCGCATTATCGAAATAACGCCGGAAGGGTTAAACGATTACAAACTTACCTATGATGAATACTTGGAATTGACGACTGACAAAAAAAGATAATGGCTTATCTCACCAGCGGAATTTTCCTGAATGCATCGTCAAAAATGCGCTTCATCATCGACTCTGGTCCCGAGGGATCATATCCATTACTGATTGACGGAGATCGCCGGACGCGGGAATCCGAATATTTCCAAACATCTCTTCCGCCTTTGGCATCATATAAACGAAATGCAACCCCGGCGCAATCCGAAATATAGTATCCAGCTGGGTGATTTACTATCCGTGTCCGCGGCACATCTCTCCACCCACTGCTTTCTGTTCCATCAGAATTTTTGTGATTGTAATAGACCCTGTCTGTATAGGTTTCAGTTTCCAAATATGCGTCATGGTATTCGTAAAACCAACCATAGTCGCGAACATCCAGATACATGATTAGATCCACATGCTTGGCTGTTTCTCGCTGCACCATGGCTACAAAGTCGGGTGATTTGGGATCATAAGGGTCCGTCCGTGACACATCCGCTTGGATCTGTTTCAGCACGTACTCCATATTGACTACGCGATGTCGTGGCAAATCCCGTAATCGGGCATTGAGCATATCAGAGCTTTTTTCCGCGGCATATGGATAACGGTTAAATTTGTTTCTCCAACTCACATCATAGCCATCATAACTGAAACTGGGTTCCATAACCAAGATGAACCGGGGCACGCCAAAATCGTACGCCGAATCCGTCCACTCCGCTTGCGCGGCGAATGCCGCAGACCCGAACATCCACAATACGAGCATACTCAGCAGCATAAGTTTTCCGGTCTTTTTCACGCCTGTTCCCTCCTACTATAGTTGATGAAATATGACTCTAA
>DATMYT010000209.1:0-2402 GCA_035560855.1 Negativicutes bacterium
GCTGAAGGTAAGCTTATGGTAATCGCTTCGCACATACCGATAGGCGTCGAACCGGCGGATTCCATGAGGGGTTGGGACCCAACCGCTCCTTTATCCGAAGCACAGCTGATTGCCAAACTTCATACATATCCGAATCTCATCCTGTGGATCGCGGGACATCGTCATGGCAATACGGTTACCGCACTAAAATCACCTGACTCCTCTCATCCTGAACTCGGCTTTTGGGAGGTTGAAACTGCATCATTAAGGGATTTCCCTCAGCAGCTGCGCACTTTCGAGATTGTCCGCAACAGCGACAATACTGTTTCAATCTTTACAACCGACGTTGATCCAGCAGTCAAAGACGGATCGCTTGCTGCAATATCGCGTTATTATTCTGTCGCGACTCAGCAGATATTTAAAAATAAGATAGATCCACTGCCTGCTGGTTCGTATAATGCAGAGCTTGTCAAACAATTGACTCCGGAAAAGCAGGCAAAATTGTCGGATAGAAGAGAGCAGGTTGCTCTGACAATCAATGTTCATGATGAGAACCTCACCGGACCTAAACTACCAGGTGTCCAGGTCACCGGCCTGGATGCATCTGGGACTAGCTTTAACCAGCTGACGAACTCGGACGGATCTGTAGTCATCAGCGGACAGCCTGGAACCTGGCAGGTCACGTGAGAGAGACGAAAAGCCCTGAAGGAGATGGCTGCGAGTTGTCCTGCGATGTCTGCTACTGGGTGGCCTGCTGGTGCGAAGGCGGCAGGACGTGCAATGTGCACCTTGGAAGCGCCGGGAAGATGGATGCAGAGGCGGCCAGGCGGAAGGCCAGGGCGATGAAGGCAGATGCATTTAGGGCCGGAAACGAACGGATGACGCTGCTGCGAGACAAATCTCCATCACTGACGTAGATGATCTTTATAGAACTCCTTTCAGCAAGGGAATCCGCCTCAGCACTAGTGTCTCGTCATTTTTATAACGTCGTAAAGTATATGATGTATTAGCTTCATAACCAAACAGGGAGAATTGGATATGAAGAAATACGTTGTTGCACTTTCTGAAGAGGAGCGTAATACCCTCGTTGAACTTACTCACAAAGGCAATCAAAGATCACAAAAAATCCTCGACGCGCTGATTTTACTTGGGTGCGATGAAGGCGATTTTCAAACAAAGAGATCGACTAATGAGGAAATATCTCGCGTGCTGAACATTAGCATGAGAAAAATTGACCGTGTCAAAAAGCGATTTGTTGAGGAGGGATTTGATGTTGCGCTCAATAGGCGGAAGAGAAACCGTATCTACGCTAAAAAGACCGATGGGGAGTTCGAAGCCCATTTGATTGCATTAAGCTGCAGTGAGCCGCCCGAGGGTTTTGCGCGGTGGTCTTTGAGGTTATTAGCCGACAAGGTTGTCGAACTCAACTATATTGATAGCATTTCTCATGAAACGGTACGCCGCATTTTAAAAAAAACGAAATCAAACCGTGGCAACGCGATGAATGGATAATCCCGCCTGAGCAAAATGGCAGCTTTGTTGCAAACATGGAAATGGTGCTGGACGTTTACAAGCGTCCGTTTGATCCACTCCATCCTGTTATTTGCATGGATGAATCTCCAAAGCAAATGATAGCAGAGACAAGGATTCCTATACCAGCATCACCAGGGCAAACGGCCAAGTATGATTATGAATACCGTCGTTGCGGATTATGCAATATTTTCCTCGCATGTGAGCCATTAGCAGGAACAAGGACAGTAAAAGTCACAGAAAGAAAAACCAAATTGGATTGGGCTTATTTTGTAGAAGAGATCGCAGATCAAAATGAATGTGCAGAAAAAATAACCTTGATCATGGATAACCTAAACACACACAAACCGGGATCGCTTTATGAAGCGTTTCCGCCAGAAAAGGCAAAAGCATTGTGGGATCGGTTTGAATTTATATATACCCCGAAACATGGCAGTTGGTTGAATATTGCCGAAATAGAATTAAATGTGCTAACGAGCCAGTGCTTGAAAAGAAGAATCGACGATATCAAGGTTGTTAGGAATGAAGTTGCCGCGTGGTTAAAATTCAGAAACAACAAAAATGCAAAGGTTAATTGGCAATTCACCACTGATGATGCAAGGGTCAAATTATTCCGTCTTTATCCGACATTACAGGTCTGACGAGACACTAGATTCAGCTTAGGATTCTCAAGCTTCAGAGAAGGAATCATGTTCTGGGTGTCATAAGTTTTGAGCGTGATACCTTTCTCTCTGGCGTCATTCATTTTTTCGAGCAAGTTATTATAGAGCCACCTGCAAGCATCCAGAGCTTCAGCTAATTTTTGCTGAGTTATCTTGTCGGGAAATATCGGATACTTGTAGCTGATCATCTCTGACGTATAATGCCTCTATCCCTTCTTATATAATTTGAGT
>DATMYT010000210.1:0-7940 GCA_035560855.1 Negativicutes bacterium
GGCAGCCAACCTGCGCCATAAATACGAATTACTGTCGGCGAACCTTTGGAATAGGGCGAGGAGCGCAAAGGTAGCGCTGAGGCAAAAAACAGCATAGGCCAGGGCATGCCCCGCTTTAAACAGTGTCGACACGGTAGCCCCAAACGTAAAGGTTACACGATACGCCAAGAATACGAAAAGCAGAATGATGGCCGAAAGGCCCCACGGGAAAAGCTTCGGCTGATACCCCTCGCGGGTAAACCAGTTGTTTTTCCAAGCATAAATCCCCAACCCGAAATAGCAAAGATATAGCCCGATTCGTACCGGCTGAATCATGAAAAGGTAGTTGGCATTGACCCACAGATCCGACGCAAAAAACAAATTAGCGACGAAAAAAGGCGCTGCACTAAGCAAAGCAAACAGCGGAAAAAACGCCCCGGAAGGAATGCGGGTTCGTAGCGGCTGGCGAAAATACGCCGGGGCTAGTTGATAAACCAAGACAAGCAGGAGAAAAAACAAAAATAGTATGCCCAAAAACCAGTAATGCGCCTGCTGGTAATAGGCACCGAAAAATTTATTTTCCCAGAAGGCAAAGAAATTGGGGGGCGTGTCCGTACGGCTAAAAATGGCGGAATAAGCGATCACAGGCGCAATAAACAATACCCCTGCAATCCAGGGTAGCCCAATTCGCCTTATCTTATCCCTCACAAATTCAGCCGCCCCTTTGACAATAAGAGCCGGGAAGGCAAAATAGCCGGCAATAAAGAACATGATCGGCATAATATACACATCGGTTGCCAAGATAAACAAATCAAAGAACGGGTTCTTTTGGCTGTCATTGACGTACCACCATTCGATATCCCAGGTTACATACCCCATTGCGACATGAAAGACTACTACCAAAAGAATAATGAACGAACGCAAATTATCGAGGAAATATTTCCGTTGCTTGTGCCCAGCGTCAGCACTCAATAATTCCCACCGCCTTACATTCACTTATCCCCTGCGCTTACAGCTTCACAATCTGAATGCGTTTTGCCCGTTGCGCCAGTTGGGAAGAACCTGCCCCCCGCGCCGTCACGGCTTCAGGTGAAATGCCCAGCTCTTCGGCTATAAGTTTACGAACACGAGGGCCGCAAAATGCGCCCTGGCACATTCCCTGCCCCGCTCGTGTACGACGCCTCACCGCATCCAACGACTGTACCGGGATGCCCCGATGCAGACAATCTTTGATCTCCGAACGGGTTACCTGTTCGCAGCGGCAAATGATATCGAGGTCCGGATCGGCATGATCCACCTTTCCGGCAAAATCGACGGGTTTGCGACGAATAATCGGACGGCGGTTTGGTTGAAACGACGAGTTCGCCGCGAGTTCCAATCCTGCTTGCTGCAGCAGTTCCACGACATGCACGGCAATAGCCGGCGACGACGTCAAGCCCGGCGAGTCTATCCCGACCAGGTTGATCATCTTTTTAACACTGCCTTCTTCTACAATGAAGTCCTTGCGATTCACTACCGGACGATTGCCGGCAAAAGAAGTCAGCGCTTTGTGCAAATCAAACCCAGGAACCGATTTTCTGGCAGTTTGCGCGATATATTCCAACGTTTTTTCATCAGTCCCCAGATCGTCCTTATCCGTAATCTCTTCCGCATTAGGTCCGATCATCAAATTGCCATGATAAGTGGTAGTCACCAAAATTCCTTTGCCCATTTTCGTCGGCACTTGGAAAATAACCGACCGCACTAAATGGTTCTGTTCCTTGTCGAGGACAATATATTGTCCTCGACGGGGATGGATCACATACTCTTCGATCCCGACCATCCGACAAATCGCATCGCTATAAATTCCAGCGGCATTGACGATATAGCGGGCCTCAAAGACTTCGCCATTCGTCAAAACCCGAAATTTATCCGCCTGTACCTCTATCCCGGTCACCTTTGTGTTCAGACGAAGATCCAACCCGTTTTCCACGGCATTTTCCGCCAGCGCAATCACGAATTCATACGGCGAGGTCACCCCGGCATTTTGGCAGTACAAAGCCGCGACGACTTGTTCGCTCAAGTACGGTTCCCGACGCCTGGCTTCATCGCCGTCGATGATCGCCAATCCGCCGACTCCGTTTTGAACCCCCTGTTGATACAGTTCTTTTAGCTGCTCTATTTCCTCCGGCTGAAATGCCAGCACCAACGAGCCAGTCTCCCGATAGCCAAAATGCAATTCCTGTTCCAGTTTTTCATACATGCGGTTCCCTGCAACGCAAAACCGCGCCTTCAGGGTTCCCGGTTCATCCGAGTATCCGCCATGGACAATGCCGCTATTCGCTTTGGAGCAACCGCAGCTTACATCATCTTCTTTGTCCAGGCAACAAACCTTCAGTCGATACCGCATAAGTTCTCTGGCAACATTCATCCCTACCGTGCCGGCGCCGATAATGCAGACATCAACCATGCCCAACACCTCTTTCAATGAATCGTTTCCATGTTCCGACTGGCGACAATGTCAACCTTCAACCCGAGAATATCGGCGCAAATTACCTCGCCTTCCTGAATCGGCGCAGTAACCCTGACAGTCGCCAGACAACGCGCACACTCCATAATCCGGTCTTTGGGGAGTGGGTGTTGCGATACTACCGGCAATAGAGGCAATTCCCCGCCGTCTATCCACACAGTGCTCGTCAACGTTCGTTTGGGAGCAGTCACTTCTTCCATGGCATACGCCTGTCCCCGTGGGCAGGTAAAGCCGGCCACACCCGTCGCCTTACCCTCGACAATTGTTACCTCGCCCACACAGCTTATCGGACAAACGATACAGCTAATCCGCCGTTTCTCTTCCATAATCTATTCCCCCCTTAGTGCTTCAAGACAACCGTGATTGAATCCTTTATCGCCCCCCGCTTATCCGCAGGAATTTCGGCGACAATCATTTCTCCCGGCTTAGCAACCGGCAGTTTGCGTTCCAACAGCGTCTGGTCTCCGCTGGAAATCACCAGCGTTACCTGTCGTTCCGGCTTGCTCGCCCGCATATAAAGCCTAAGCGCCGCGGTATCGTCGGCATCCAGCCGAATAACCTGCGGTACTGCCGTCCTGATCCCATCGGTGGCCTTGACCATCGCCACCGGTCCGCCGTTCGGCAATAACCCGGCAGCATAGCGAGCAGCATATTTACCGGCAATTTCTCCCTCTTCCGATACAAAATCGACCAAATCATGTACATGCACCACATTACCTGCGGCAAAAAATCCCGGCAAACTGGTCTGCCGTAATTGGTCGACCACCGGTCCGGCCGTCAGCGGGTCCATCGTTAACCCCAGTTCCCTAGACAGTTCATTCTCCGGAATCAGGCCCACCGACAATAGTAAGCAATCACATTCCAAATCGAACTCCGTACCGGCGATAGGTTGCATTTTTTCATCCACACGGGCGCAAGTAACGCCGCTCACCCGGTCTTTGCCATGAATAGCGACAATGGTATGGGAAAGATGCAGGGGAATCCCATAGTCTTCCAAGCACTGCACCACATTGCGGGTCAGCCCATTGCAATAAGGCATAATCTCCAGGGCAGCCTGCACCTCTGCGCCTTCCAGCATCATTCGTCGCGCCATAATCAGGCCGATATCGCCGGAACCAAGTATCACCAACTTTTTCCCTGGCAGATACCCTTCCATATTGACCATCCGCTGCGCCGCCCCGGCGGTAAACACTCCTGCCGGCCGCGTGCCCGGAATGCGGATGGCGCCCCGGGTCCGTTCCCGGCATCCCATGGTAAAGATGACGGCTTTCGCTGCAATCCTCATTACTCCGTACTGGGGATTTACCGCCAGGATTGTCTTATCTTCCGCCACCGACAGCACCATCGTATTCAGCATAACGTTGATATTGGGCCGCTCTTTCACTTGCTGCAAATATCGGCCGGCATAACCGGGGCCAGTCAATTCTTGTTTGAAATGATGCAAACCGAAGCCATTGTGGATACATTGCTGCAAAATCCCGCCCGCTTCCCGGTCACGTTCGAGCACCAGCACACTGTCGGCTCCATTGTCGCAGGCGCTTACGGCAGCTGCCAATCCGGCCGGTCCGCCACCGATAATTACGACCTCCGCCTTATGTTCATACATTATTCTTCACCTCACAGTTGCCGGCGATTTTGTCATAAAACAGATAAGATTCCGGCGCATCCTTACGCACGGCCGTGAGCGGGATCTTCAGTTCCCGGGCCAAGATGGCCGTGACGCGCGGTCCGCAAAAGCCACCCTGACAACGTCCCATGCCTGCGCGGGTACGCCGCTTGACGCCATCCACGGTTCGAGCGCCACAAGGTCGTTGAATCGCGTCCACAATTTCCGCTTCCGTGATCGTCTCACAGCGACAGATGATCTTGCCATATAAAGGATTTTGCGCCACCAGTTCATGGCGGGCTTCCATATCCATTTTGCTGAAAACCGCATGGCGAGGATTGCCTGGAATAAAATTAGTTTTTTTCAACAAAGGCAGCCCCAACTCGCCCAAAATCGCGACAATCTTCTCGCCAATGGCTGGCGCCGCGCTCAGACCGGGTGATTGAATACCGGCGGCATGAACCAAGCCTGGGGTTATCGAAGAGGGGCGGATCACAAAATCGCCACTATCCGCAACAGCACGCAGACCTGCAAACTGTGTAATGCCCGCGGCAAGCGGCAAACCCGGCAATAATCGTCTGGCTCCGGCAATGATCTCGGCCATGCCGGGAGCCGTCGTTGCCACGTCGTCTTTGTCCGTAAGATTGAAGGCATTGGGTCCAATAAAAATATTGCCATGAATCGTCGGCGATACCAAAATTCCCTTGGATAGCTTGGTAGGTGTCGGGAAAATAGCAGCTTTGACCAAATTGCCCACTGATTTATCAAACAATATATATTCGCCTTTACGCGGCTGGATGGCGAAACTATCATCGCCAGCCAGTCGGCTGACGGCATCTGCCCGAGTTCCTGCTGCATTTACCACATACTTGGCGGCAATTACACCCTCTGGCGTCTTGACACCGACAACAGCGCCATTTTCAATAACAAACCCGGTTACCGGGCATTCCGTCCGTACCTGCACGCCGTTGCGCGAGGCATTCTCCGCAAAAGCCAGCGCTACCCCAAAGGGCAACATAATTCCGCCTGTCGGCGCATACAGCGCCCCCGCAATGTCTGTCGACAAATTGGGTTCCATTGCCAACACTTGATCTCGCCCAAATATTTCAAGCCCCGGTACGCCATTATCACGACCGCGTTTTTGCAATTCGGAAAGCGTTTTCATCTCCTCGTCATCAAGCGCAACGACAAGCGAACCCACCATATTTATTTCAAGATCCAGTTCATCCTTCATCTGGCGGTACAGTTCGTTGCCCCGCACATTGAGCGTTGCTTTTAAGCTCCCTACGGTCGCGTCGAATCCGGCGTGCAAAATAGCGCTATTCGCTTTGGTTGTTCCCATGGCCAAATCAGGCTGTTCTTCCAACAGAATTACCGCTAGCTTGTATTTTGCCAATTCCCGGGCAATCGCCGTACCTACGACCCCTCCGCCAATAATTACTACATCTGCCTGCTCCCTAGTTGGCATTTCATCACCCCTTTACTCTATCAACCGCGAAAATCAACCCCAAAAAAAGATAGATGGTCCCAGAGCATGTTGCCCACATACCCAAAAGGACCATCTCTCTTTCTCTAGTCCATATGCTATGAAATTATGTTAGTCTTCCCAATCCAAGGCGCGTTTTACAGCTTTGCCCCAGCCCTTGTACAGTTTGGCGCGTTGCTCTTCCGCCATGACGGGAGTAAAGCGGGCATTCAGCTTCCAGTTTTTAATCAGTTCTTCTTTGTTGCCCCATACGCCAACTGCCAGGCCTGCCAAATAGGCTGCGCCCAACGCCGTAGTTTCGGTTACTTCCGGTCGATCAACCGGCACTCCGAGAATATCGGCCTGGAATTGCATCAGCAGGTTGTTGGCCACAGCGCCGCCGTCCACCTTTAGTGCCTGCAGCTTGATACCGGAATCGCTTTCCATCGCTCCGAGCACATCTTTTGTTTGATAGGCCATGGATTCCAGCGTAGCACGGATAATGTGCTCTTTGCCGGTACCTCGGGTGAGCCCCAGGATTGCGCCACGGGCTTTCATATCCCAGTATGGAGCGCCCAAGCCGACAAAAGCCGGTACGACATAGACACCATCGGTATCGCTGACTTTTTTGGCAAAATACTCGGAATCCGGCGAAGTTTCGATGATCTTCAAGCCGTCCCGCAGCCATTGAACTGCAGCGCCCGCTACAAAGATACTGCCTTCGAGCGCATATTCGACCTTGCCGTCAATGCCCCAGGCAATGGTAGTCACTAGACCATTTTTGGATTCATACAGATGGCTGCCGGTATTCATGAGCATGAAACAGCCGGTTCCATAAGTATTCTTCGCCATACCAGGCTGGAAGCAAGTCTGTCCGAACAAGGCGGCCTGCTGGTCACCGGCGGCCCCGGCGATCGGCACTGATGCGCCCATGAAAATGGCGGGATCGGTCTTGCCGTAAACTTCGCTGGACGAGCAAACCTTTGGCAACATGGACGCCGGAACTGTCAGTGCATCCAACAATTCCTGATCCCATTTCAAATCGCGAATATTATACATTAAAGTCCGAGAAGCGTTGGAATAGTCGGTAACATGGACCTTGCCGCCCGTCAATTTCCAAATCAGCCAAGTATCAATGGTGCCAAACAGGAGATCACCTTTTTCGGCCTTGGCGCGGGCGCCCTCCACATTGTCCAGTATCCATTTGACCTTGGTGCCGGAAAAATAAGCGTCGACCACCAAACCGGTCTTTTTCCGGAACATGGGTTCCAATCCTTTGGCTTTCAAGTCGTTGCAAATATCCATCGTTTGGCGGGATTGCCAGACAATCGCATTATACACTGGTTTTCCGGTATTTTTATCCCATACCACCGTTGTTTCGCGTTGATTGGTAATCCCAATAGCCGAAATATCCTGCAGCGCGATGCCGGCTTTGGCAATAACTTCAGCAACCACGCCGATCTGCGTACCCCAGATTTCGTCGGCATTGTGCTCGACCCAGCCCGGCTTCGGATAAATCTGCGTGAATTCTTTCTGCGCAACCGCAATAATACTGGAATCGGAAGCGAACACGATGGCCCGGGAACTGGTAGTACCTTGGTCAAGAGCCAATACATACTTTTTAGCCATTTTTATCACTCCTTATTATTTTTCGCGTTGCAAAAAGCAGTCGCGATTAGACAAGTCCAATAGCTCTGGCGATGAAGAAAGAGCAGACGCCGCCAACCAGCGGAGCAACGACAGGAATCCAGGAGTATTCCCAATCCGAGCCGCCTTTACCGGCGATCGGCAGAATCGCATGGGCAATGCGGGGACCAAGGTCACGGGCAGGATTGATAGCATACCCTGTCGGGCCACCCAGGCTGAGACCGATCGCCCAGACCAGCATACCCACCAGATATGGCCCAAGACCCGCAGGAATAGCGCCCGTAGGTTTTGAGAAAATGGCGAAAATCGTAACGACCAGCACGATCGTACCAATCACTTCGCAAAGGAAGTTGGCAAAAACATTGCGGATAGCAGGAGCTGTGCAGAAAATCCCCAGCTTTGCGCCCTGATCTTCAGTAATTTCCCAGTGAGGCAGGAAAGCCAGCCAAACAACTACACCGCCGACAATAGCGCCAACAAGTTCCGCCGCCATCGTAGCCAATGCATGCGGCATGCTATAAACGCCAATCAGCGCCTTCGCTAAAGTTACCGCCGGATTAAGATCCGCTTGCGGCGCACCCGCTGCAACGGCGGAAAAAACGCCCATCGTAACAGCCAATCCCCATCCTGTAGCAATAACCAACCAACCAGCACCTTCAGCTTTTGATTTTTTCAAAAGTACATTTGCAACTACACCACAACCAAAAATAATTAAGACCATCGTGCCAAAAAAC
>DATMYT010000211.1:0-9463 GCA_035560855.1 Negativicutes bacterium
CACGGTGGAGCATGCCGTGCACTTCCGATATTTTCACGATCCCTTTTATTCAGTTTTCGGGTTGAAACATTTTGCACCCTGTCCTGACGCAATACAACAAGCTAGTGCAATCGAATTTAATTTTGCGTCGGCCGAATCGGCGCGAGACACCATCACCACCGGATGGGTAGCACCCAGTATCACGCCGGCGCTCTTTGCTTTGGCGCAATAAATGAGTGCCTTTCCCAAAAGATTGCCAGCCTCGATGCTCGGGACTACAAACAGATCAACCTGTCCTGAAATCTCGCTTTTAATCCCTTTGTGCTCCGCCGCTTCACGACTGAGGGCTACATCCATGGAAATCGGCCCTTCCAGTAGCGCTGGCCCAAAAACGCCCTGCCGGTTCATTTCCACAAGAGCCAGCGCATCCACAGTCGCAGGCATTTTGGGATTGACCACTTCATTGGCCGTTAAGATGGCCACTTTGGGTAGTTTAATTCCCAGGGCCTCCAGCGCAAGTAGTGCGCTGACCAGGATATCTTTTTTTTCCAACAGTGTAGGAGCAATGTTCATGCCCCCATCCGTATGAAAAACAAGCTTTTCATCGCCGGGAACCTCGAATGCCGCCAGATGGCACAGTAACCGCCCTGTACGCAATCCGCATTCAGGGTGCAGCACGGCCCGTAAAAACTCACTGCTGTTAATCAGCCCTTTCATCAAAATACCTGTCGGCATTTCTTTAACGATGCTTGCCGCTCTTACCGCCGCTTGGACAACCTCAGGTTCATGTACGATCTTTGTATCTGGCGCAAGACCAACCCTTGCCAACATTGGCTTGATGAGAGTCGCATCGCCAACCAGCGTTGCATCCGCCAGCCCTGCATCATGCGCGGCTTTCACCGCCCGGAGTGCTTCTTCATCCTGCGCCACAGCAACAACAACCTGGACAGGGCCATTTTTCCCTGCACGCATCAACACTTCTGCAAAATTATGCAACATCATAGCCTCCTCCGTCCCTATCGATATACGTGAGGTTCTTCTTCGCCCCGTAGCACCCGCAATGCACCAGCCGCCAACGACTCCAGTTCTTCTTCGCCAGGAACGACAACGACAGGCGCGATGAACTCCACCCGCTCGATAATCGCCTCCACAAGATAGGGCGCGTAGGCCATGCCGCCGGTCAATACGATCCGATCAACCTTCCCTTTAAGCACACTCGCCATCGCAGCGATATATTTTGCCACTTGATAGGGCAGCGCGTTCAATAGCAGCGCTGCCTCTTCATTTCCTTCATCCGCCATTTTCTTGACTTGCCGGATATCTTTCGTTCCCAAGTACCCATATAATCCACCGGAGCCAAACAAGCCGACGCGAACTTCCTGTTCCGTATACTTGCCGGAATAACATAGTTTCACCAACTGGCTGCACGGAACGCCACCGCAACGATCCGGCGCGAACGGACCTTCATCCTTGCCATCCACCATATCAATCATTCGCCCGCCGCTGTGAACAGACAGAGATACGCCTGTACCAAGGTGCGCGACTACCAGATTTGCCGCATCATATTTTTTCCCGATTTCCGTCGCCACTTTGCGGGCTACTGCTTTCATGTTGAGCGCGTGCGTCATGCTTACCCGCTCAAACCATGGCGAGCCCGAAATGCGGGCCACCGGTTCCAGTTCATCCACCGACACCGGATCGACGATAAACGCGGGTATCTTAAGTTGCTCCGCCAACTCATAGGCGATGACCGCCCCCAGGTTGGATGCGTGCTCGCCACGTTCCGCCAACTCCATATCATGCACCATATATTCATTCACGCGATATGTTCCACCAGACAATGGTTTCAACAATCCGCCGCGACCCACGACAGCATTCAATGATTCCATGGGAATCCCCGCCGCCATTAATTCACGCCGGATCAATTCAATGCGGTACGGATACTGGTCAAATACTCGGGCAAAATGTTTCAACTCAGCGCCCTGATGTTCCAGCGTCTTTTTCAGCACCACATTTTCCCCGTCAAAAACGGCGAATTTTGTTGAAGTCGCGCCAGGGTTAACGGCCAGTACTCTTTCCACGTGTCTCCTCCTCTTAATGCGACGACCGCATGACATCGTTATTTACATATAGAATAAACCCTCCAGCAACAGGAGAGTCAACTGTTCAACAAAAAAAACTCCGAAAAGCCAGAGGTTGGCATATTCTATCATTAAACGCGACATTTCCCCAATGGAAAATCTGTTTTACACGGAAGTTTCAGGTGAAAAGCTATAAACCCCCTGCAGCGGACAGCCTATACTGCAAGGGGTTCATATGCGCATATCGTGTTGGTGCGTGTTACGCGTCAACCTTATTGGACAAATAGATGCCAATCGTCATATGACTGATTTGATCCTGATTCTCTTCGATGGCGTCAATATGTGCATCTTCATCATTTAGGATACTTTCCAGAATCTCACGGGTAGCAAAATCTTTGACGTCCCCCGCCAGCTTAATGGCTTCGTTATAGCCTGCAATCGCAACCTCTTCCGCCTCGTGATCATTCTTGAACATCTTCGGTACATCGCTTCCAATATGGATCTTATTAAGCTTTGTAACAACAGGCGTTCCTTCCAGGAATAGAATGCGTGCGATCAGCATGCCGGTGTGTTTCATTTCATCAATGGCACGCTTTTCAAAATGGTCGTGCAGTTTGCCATAACCCCAATTGTCGCACATCTCTGCATGCACAATATACTGGTTAATAGCCGTTAGTTCATCTGCGAGCAACGCATTCAATGTCTCGATTAGTTTTAGATTTCCTTTCATCAGTACATAGCCCCTTTCATCATTTTTTCCAGATCGCTCTGATCTTGTCTAAAGATTTGTATTCGACAACAAGAAATATATTCCTTTTCAGCGGGCAGGTAATTTTCCAACAACTGCAGTATATACGGCAAATTGATTTTCGCCATCTGCGCCCAGCAGCGCATTCAGTTTTTTATCGTCAAACGCTGCAATCGCGCATACGCCACATTCCAATGGGGCAGCTCCTAAATACAAATTCTGGCAGACATGGCCGGCATCCAAAAAAACATAGCGCCAAGCCCGTTCGCTATAGCGCCAGGCACTGCGATAAATATCAGCCACCCAAAAGAAGGTTATGGCGGCCGTAGTCACCATGTCCTGCCCCAAGCAAGCCTCCTGCAGCAATACGCCAATTTTTGCATCCATCCTGATCGGCGCTATTGCATGCTCTAGTGCGATATAGCGGTAGAGTCCGGTGGTCAGGCCCTTCACTCGCGTAAGCAAAACATAGGTATCCAATGGATGCCGGGCTCCGGCGGACGGAACGGTACGGATCGTTGAAGGCGGCAGCACTTTCTGCACTCCTTGAGTACACCACAGCAGCCATGATACTTCTTCCAACGTCAAGGAGGCAGTAGAAAACCGACGGATGCTACGTCGTCCAACAATTGTGTTTTCCAATAGGGCGGAAGCCGGTTTTAACGTTTCCGGTTTTGGTAGGTGAATAATGGGGCCGCTTCCCGTATATGGCGTCTCCAATGCAGGTGCCGGCATTCCCTGGCTCTGTTCCGATGGAGTCAGATGTTCATAGTGAGTCAGGCCGATAAACCTTTTGCCCGTCTGCTTCATAGCATTCTCCCCCGCAACTTACCATATTGTATAATACATTCTGTTTATTCAACATCAACCACCGCTTCTCCCTCTATTATTTCATTTTCTGCCCAAAAAAAATTCGCACAACAAAAATAGCAGCTACCCTGTTAAGCTAGCTGCTATTTTGTCGAGCAAGAAATAAAGCTATTGCCGCAAATTAAGGGCGAAGCACAATTTTGATCGCAGTTTCATCTTTGTCGGCTAACTCGAATGCTTCTTTGATTTCGCTGAGCTTGAACTCATTTGTAATTAAGGGCTTGATATCGACATTACCTTGAACGACCGGCCGCAGAGTCGGTGGCGTCCATACATAGCGTTCACGCCAAGTATGATGTACCAGGCAAGTGTTGATAAACTCCAGTCCATCATCATGCCAACGGCTTATATTCAGGGTAATCGGCTGCGTCACCCAGCTATAGAAAACGAATTTTCCATTGTGCCGGATGATTTCCGACGCCATGTTAAAAGAGCTTTCGCTGCCCGCCGCTTCTACCACAACATCAGCGCCTAACCCCCCCGTCATGGAATAAACGATTTCCTTCAAGTCTTCTTTTTTTAGATTTACTGTAAGGTCAGCTCCCAATTTCCGCGCCAGTTCCAATTTCCCATCCAGCACATCGGCGACAATCACCCTGCCTGCGCCTTTTTTCTTGGCGCACTGAGCGATAATCTGACCGGCAAAACCACCGCCCATTACCAGCACCACGTCACCCAACTGTGCGCCACAATGGAGCCCGGAGTACATCGCGCATGCAATTGGTTCGCCCAGCGAGACCAGATCCATGTCAAGGCCGGCAGGAGCCATCTGCAATTGGAACTCTTTCGCAACAAAATAGTCCGCAAAATTATTGCACCAACCAAAAGCTATGACTTTATCTCCTACCTTGTATTCGTTGATCTTGGCGCCGACTTCCACCACCACGCCGCCGCTTTCATGCCCCAACCAAAATGGGAATTTGGGTTCCTGACGAAATTCAGCAGTTTTCGGCGGCATCTGCCCGCGGTAAAAACTTTTGTCAGAACCACAAATACCGATGAGATGATTTTTTACGATGATCTCATCCGGTCCGCACACCAGTTCTTTTTCCGCCAGTTCAATGTCATAAGGTCCTTTCAGTATAGCCGCTCTTGTTTTAATTCCCATGATAAATTCCTCCATCCACTTTTCATTTCATTATCACTAAATCTACTTTGCCTTGTTTTACATCAAGGAATCCGCAGCAGCGAGAACGCCACCCAGGCGATAATTGCTCCCACCACAGACATTGATACCCCCCAAAGCAGTAGGTTTTTAAACAGTTTTGACTTGTCTTCGCTCACATGCGCGTTGGCGAGATAAATCGCGCCGCTGGTCGACAGTGGACTCATGTCCACAACAAAGCCGCAGGATACAATCGATGAAATCAATGGCAAAAGTTCTTGAGGTGAAGCCCCCACTTTTTGCAGAAGAATCGGAGCCATTGGTATAAATGTCGGCAAAATAACTCCGGTGGTACTGGCAAATGCCGAAATCAGCCCGCTGACAAAACCGGTTACTAATGAAATAGTGGAGGTCGTGGAAAAAATGGCAATAAGAGCCGCAAATAAATCAATGCCACCCACCTTCGTCATCAAGGTAATCATGACTGTGACGCCGGTTACCATCAAAATTGCCCCCCACGGCATTGCTTTAATGGCCTTATCTTCATCCGCCACTTTCAGGAAAATAAGCACCATGCCTATCAAGAAAGCGCCCAGGCCAATGTCCATCTTGAATCCTATTACTGCTATAATGTAGACCAAAAGACCCACGAGGGTAATGTTTTGTTCGCGGTTGAAGGGTTCCACCTGCAAGTTGGCCAGTACGCTGCTTTCACCTTTTTTCTGGTTGCGCACCAGTTTCATCCCACCAAATACAAAGAATGCAACAATGGAAGTACCAAAATGAACAAGCACATTATTCAGCCAGATGACCGTCGCAACATCCGTCATCCCAAGCTTAGCGGTCAGTCCTGTCGTGATGATTCCGCCAATGGCAATTGGAGACATGCCACCGGCGTGTCCGCCGTTTCCTGCCATTACCGCCAACAACAACGGATTGACATCAAGTTCTTTAGCCAACAACATGACCGTTGGCGCCATCAAGGCCGCTGTAACAGTCGGTCCGGGACCGGCAGCCCCAATCACCAGAGCAATAATGAAGAGCAATAGTGGCAATAACGCTACATTACCCCGGATTCCCTTAATCACATACTTTGTCACTTTTTCCAGTGTTCCGTTGATCTGCGCAATGGCAAACAAGAAAGTTGTCCCTGCCAACATAATGAATAAACTTGTTGGATAGCCTTTGAGTATCTCGTCCACTTTAATTCCGCCAAGATAATGTCCGATGACCAACGCCACGCCCAGCGCCATGACACCAATATTGCGCGTCGATATGCAGCTGACGATGATCACGACGACCAGTGCAACCAGAGACACAACCGCTAATGAAAACATGCTTGCAATCCCCTTCCTGTTCTTTGTATAACTCGACGTCCCCTGCATTTCATACTAAGCAAGATTTGTGCCAAACAAATAAAATCCTTGTCTTTGCCTTAAAACAAGGCAAAGACAAGGATTTTACAGCAAACCGATTCGTTACATTATCATTTCAAACGTTTCATGTTACGTTTCACGTTACGTTTCGTGTTTCCAGTAATTTGCGCCAAAGAGTCGTACGGCTGATACCCAATAGTTCGGCAGCCTTCGTCTTGTTTCCCTCCGCCGATATTATGGCCTGGCGAATTGCTGCGATATTCGGCGATGGCACAGTCGCAGGTTTCATTTGACGAGCAATCCCTGAATTTACGGTCTCAGTCAATTGCCTACCAGCAACTCGCAGCACATCTTCTGTGTTAATCAACTCCCCTTCTGTCAAAACCGACAGTTGCTCGCAAATATTGCGCAATTCTCGAATATTTCCCGGCCACTCGTACTCCATCAGCATTTTTTTTGCCAAAGGCACCACTCCGCAAATCTTTTTGCCGAACTTTCGATTATACAGTTCGAAAAAATGGTCCAGCAGAAGTGGAATATCTTCACGTCTTTCTCTGAGTGGAGGAGCCTGAATGTGCAGTACATCGATACGGTAAAGCAAATCCCGGCGAAAACCGTTTTCTGACGCAAGATTTTTCAGATCCCGATTGGTAGCGGAAATCACTCGTACATCGACCGGAATCATTCGATTGTCGCCCACTCGCATGATTTCCCGCTCTTGCAGAACTCTCAATAATCTTCCTTGCAGTTTCAGGGGAATTTCCGACACTTCATCCAGAAATATCGTTCCCTGATGAGCCAGTTCAAATAATCCAGGTTTACCCCCTTTGGCCGCGCCAGTAAAAGCTCCTTCGACATAGCCGAACAGCTCGCTTTCCAACAAGTTTTCAGGCAATGCCGCACAGTTAACCGCAACAAAAGGTCCTTTGCACCGAGTACTGCTATTATGGCAGCTCTGAGCCAGAATTTCCTTGCCAGTACCGGTTTCTCCTATCAGCAACACATTCGAATCAACTTTGCTGAATTTTCGAGTCCGTTCCACCGTATCCCGAATAGCAGCGCTATTGCCAATGATGTCTCCAAATGAATATTTGGCACTCAAGCTCTTGTGGTGAATTTTTTTACGGATTTGCCCTTCCAGTTGCTGCAACTCGGTAACTCTTTGAAAGGTAGCGACCGATCCGACCACTTTCTCTTTGACTTTTACCGGTATCCGATTTTTTGCTACCATGATACCGTTCAACTTTTGCAGCTCGCCAAGTTCCGCCTCGCCCGTCTCCAGCACCCGCAGCAAACCAGTCTCCGGCAGAACGCTGCGTACATGACGTCCCAACGCCGCCTCCGGTGGTATTCCTGTAATCTCCGTTGCCGTCTTGTTGAAAACCGTTATACTCCCCGTCTCATCGACAGCAACAACACCTTCGTATGCATAGTCCATGATTGCCTTGATTCTTTCGGTCACAGCCTGATTGTGTTTGGATATCTGTGCAGTTCGGACCGCTTCCTGCACCGCTGCAACAATTGCTTCCTTGCCGGATTCAATCAAAACCGCATTCATTCCTCTGTTGTGAGCAACCTCTACAGCCATTGCACCGCTAATCACCGCATCAAAGCCGCGTTGTCGCGCCATTTCGACGCTCTGCTCTGCCTCATCCTCCCGCGTGACCCGAAAACATTCGATCTGCACGTCTAAAACCGTCGAAATTCTCTGCACATCATAGATCATGGAGTCAGAACCCATAACAGCAATTTTTCTTGCCCGAAACCTCTTTCCGCACTCATGAACGGCATGGATCACATCATATCCCGTCACCGGCAGATCAACCAAAGGAATGTTCGGATATCTCACCCGCAGGGCCGAAGCTGTGGCCCCCCTCGCGATAATCGTATCGTAGTCCACTTGCAGGGAATCAATAAATTTTACCCCAACGGCATACATGGCATGCAAGCTAATATTCCGGTCATCCAAGCTGGCAAACACTTCATCCGCCAATTTTTTGCACTGTAAATAGGGCGCGATCAGCAGCACCCTGATCATTTGCATTGCCTTTTGTACACTATACTATTTTTTCGCCGTGATATCTTTCGCCGCCTGCATCCGGCATAACGCCATAGCGCTCTGTCCAAAGAGTTTTATATTTCAGCGCCTGCGCATGGATACTGCCCCACTCATCCGGAATCGCTCGAATAACTTTGGCCGGCACACCCACTACCAGAGAATGCGGCGGTATTAGCTGTCCCTCTCGGACCAATGCTCCTGCCGCCACAATGCTGCCACGACCAATTACCGCACCAGTCAAAACAATAGCGCCAATGCCGATCAGGCAGTGGTCTTCAACGACAGCCCCATGAACTACCGCACTATGCCCCACGGTCACAAAATCCCCTAGAATGCATGGATTATGATCTGCCACGTGCAGTACGCTGTTATCTTGAACATTGCTGTAGCATCCAATTTCGATACGATTCACGTCACCCCGCGCCACGGCATTGCACCACATGCTGCTATACTCTTTCATTGTCACTGCGCCGATCACCTTGGCTCCATCGGCCAAAAACGATTTGGGATTCAACTCTGGTTGTTTTCCTTCAAATTCTTTCAATTTGCTTTACTCCTCTCCATATGATAAACATAAGAATAACTATCACTAATTATAAGTATAACCCAAAGCAAAAAAAAAGGAACCCTCCCTGGTTCCAGGCCCTTTCCTGATGATGTTCCGTCGGTAGAGGAATCTTGTTGCCACCAGTGGGAATGTCCGTCCAACTATCTACGCATTCTGTTGAACTTGCTGGTGATGTTGATGCTGTTGCATTTGCTGCAAAAACGCCTGCATATCTTGAAGATCAGTGTCAGTGGTCGTTCCATCCGCCACCTTATCCAGGAATGCTTTCAGGTAATCTTCCTGCGCAACATTGTTCGTTTCGCTGGAAGAGCCTACATCACTCACAAACGACTGCTGCAGCTGTTGCAGGTAACTTTGAATGCTCGACATGTCGGAGTCAGTCACTGATCCATCTGCCACCTTGTCTAAAAACGTCTTTAAGAGGTCTTCCTTGTCGTTACGCCTAGTTTCATTGGCTGCGTCAG
This sequence comes from Negativicutes bacterium, assembly GCA_035560855.1. Lineage (GTDB taxonomy): Bacteria > Bacillota > Negativicutes > UBA1444 > UBA1444 > UBA1444. The sequence goes on from DATMYT010000211.1 coordinate 9,251, forward strand.
GACCCTTCATCGACATTTGCTGCAAATAGGCTTGAATGCTCGCTAAGTCGGAGTCAGTCACGGTTCCATCCGCCACCTTGTCCAGAAAATCCTTGAGAGGGTCATTCCCGCCATAAGCACTTGACTCTGTTGATGTAGCGGATTCAGCATTATTTGCGGGCGGGGGCCCCTGTGGAGGCGGTGGGGGAGGAGCAGAACCCGATAATTCGAAAG
>DATMYT010000212.1:0-2090 GCA_035560855.1 Negativicutes bacterium
GAATTGAAATGGTAAATAAGAAGTACGCATTTTTGGCAGTTGGCTTGATAGCAAGCATTGTGGTGGGGGCAGGAGTTGCAATGGCGGCAACTGACACGGATAAAATGCCGTGCGGTGATCCGACATTTCGGCAACAGATGCTGGATTCCCACGTTAAGCAGGGCATGGTGACGCAGGAACAAGCCGATCTCATGAAAAAACAGATGGACAAGATGATGATCCAACAACAACCCCCTAAACAATAACGATAAAAAAGAAGCAGACGGAAGTTACTTCCGTCTGCTTCTTTTTAAACTGCAATTTGTAGCAAACAAATGAATCTTAGTGAAGACTCTACCCCAACTTCATGCAGATGCTGCTCGATGGACAGGCTGTGCCAAGCGTCGAATTTTCGAGCATTATTGGCGGGATTTCCTCTCGTTTGATTTTTTTAAAGCCAAATTGTGTCATATATTGTTCGGCTGTGTTGGTTAGCAGGTATATTGGCGTTATATTCGATGCTTTCAAATGTTCTAGCGCACGATTGACAAGAGTTGCGCCGATGCCGCCTTTTCGGATATCGGCCTGAACAGCAAATGACCGTAACATGGCGGCTGAACCATATTTTTCAAAACCGATCACGCCGACAAGTTGTTTCAGGCTTACGGCGACGAAATAGTCGCCTGATGCAGGATCGACGCCCGCCGTAGGCAAATCATTGGTGACCAATAAAGCATGGATGAGGCTGAAGTCTGAAGATTCGGCGGGTCTGATGTTGTAGTCTGCTCCCTCGTGTAGTATCTTTTTTGTTTTTTGCGCCCGGATGAATGCACTGCCAATGGCATCTTTAGTTTCGACAGGGTCAAATCCCAAATCTGCAGGGTCATAGACACGAGTCAATTCTACTTCCGGTGCAGCAAAACCGGCTGCCATCAATTTGTTTTTGTAGTCATCCAGACTCAACGCGCCAGCGATGCATCCGGTCCAGACGGCCAGGTTTTTTTGCAACCACTCCGGCAACGGTTTGAGGAGCACAACGTCGGACACGGCCATTCTTCCGCCCGGCTTGAGTACCCGGTGGATTTCCCGAAACACTTCATCCTTGTCGGCTGACAAATTGATGACGCAATTGGAAATGACAACATCCACACTGCTGTCGGGGAGCGGAATTTCTTCAATATGTCCTTTCAGAAATTCGACATTCGTGACGCCGAGATTGGCTTTGTTTGCATTGGCGGTAGCCAACATTTCATCGGTCATGTCCAGGCCATAGGCTTTGCCGGTCGGACCAACACGACGTGCGGACAGAATCACATCGAGTCCGGCCCCGCTACCAAGATCCAATACGACTTCTCCGGCATGAAGAGAAGTAAGAGCCGTTGGATTGCCGCAACCGAACGAGGCTTCGACCAATTCTTTGGACAGACCGGCGACTTCCTCCGGCGTATACAAATTTCCGGTAACCGCCTGTGTTGCTTTGCTTGGACCAGATCCGCAACAGGAGCTTCCACCACAACCGCAACCGTTTTTCGCTGTAATTGCTTCGGCATATCTTTGTCGAACTTTATCCCGAATTTCTTCTTTATCCATAGTGTTCATTGTAAACACCTCCTTGTATGATTTGGGATTAACAACATTCTTTGGATTTGAGCGCCACGGTTAAGACTTCTAAACTTTTTAGCACCTGAGCGCGTTCATTGGGATCAATTTCCGCAATGACAGCTTCAAAATAAGACGCCATGCGTTGCTCAAGGTTGAAATACGATTGCTTCCCTTTGTCGCTTAGTTTTAAGACAACATATCGGCGATCAGCGGGATCTTCCTCGCGCAGCAACAGTCCGTCGACAACTAACCTGTCTGATGAGCGGCTGACCGTGCTTTTGTCCAGATCCAGACGCTCGGCCAATTGATTGACCGATAGGAAGCCAGCCCGACCGATTTCAATCAGAGCATTGCACTGACTTAGGGTCATTTCGCAGCAGAGCGCCTCGCTTCGATCCAGGATGCCAAGTTTGCGAATTAGCGCACGCAGAAGTTCACGCAGCGATGCAGCTTGAATTGATGGATTCATGGAATAATCTCCCCCTCGATTTTGATCGGATGAACTATAA
>DATMYT010000213.1:0-16407 GCA_035560855.1 Negativicutes bacterium
TATCCTGCCCCATTTACTTTTGCAATCTCCGGAATTCTTATTGGACTGGGGTTTGGCGTCATTTTCCCCGCGCTCACCGTATATGTCATTCAACGGATTTCGCCTGCCATCAAGGGAACTGGACTTTCGATTCTGACGGCAGCAGGTGATGTCGGCAACGCGCTTGGAGCAGCGATTCTTGGCCTGGTTGCCGAATGGCTTGGTTTTCGTTGGGTTTTTGTTGGTTCCGCTATCGTCGTGCTGATTTGTGCGCGTTACTTTTATGTCACGCTGGTCACCCGCCCAGCTCGGGAGCAGACCGAGTAATTCAATATACTGACCGGAGTGTAGTTCCCGCAAAAATGCCGTATCCCTTTCACGGGATACGGCATTACTTGTAACGCTTCTTGGATTTCGTACGAGTCTGATTATTTCTTTCCCCACTCCGTGTGGAATACGCCCGGGCGATCCGTCCGTTCGTAGGTATGGGCGCCGAAATAGTCGCGTTGGGCTTGAATCAGATTAGCGGGCAATACCGCTTGTCGATAGCTGTCATAGTAATCTAACGATGCATTAAAAGCTGGGGTGGGAATTCCCAGATCACGACAGGTTTTGAGTACCATCCGCCAAGGGTCCTGAACTTTCGCCAGAACATCAGCAAAGAATGGATCAAGCATCAGATTATCCAACCCAGGATTACTGGAAAATGCATCACGAATTTTATCGAGGAACCGAGCCCTGATAATGCATCCCCCTCTCCACAGCAATGCGATTTCGCCGAACTGCAGATCCCATCCATATTCCTTGCCTGCAGCCGCCAGTAGAGAGAATCCCTGGGCATACGAGCAGATCTTTGAAGCATATAGTGCATCATGAACTGCCTGAACCAGCTGCCCGCGATCACCCGTCCATCGACCCTGCGGCCCTTTCAAAATGGCCGCCGCTTTAACCCGTTCCGTCTTAACCGCTGACATGCACCGTGCAAAAACAGCTTCTGTGATTGCCGGTGCAGGCACCCCAAGATCAAGAGCGTTCTGTGACGTCCATTTTCCGGTTCCTTTTTGTCCCGCCTTATCGAGAATCATTTCTACCAAAGGACGACCGGTTTCAGGGTCCACAACCGCCATAATATCCCGGGTTATTTCAATCAAATACGAATCCAATGGGCCTTCATTCCAGCGCGCAAAAACCTCGTGCAGTTCCGCAGCTGTGAGACCTCCCGCTTGTCGCAGAATATAGTAGGCTTCCGCGATAAGTTGCATATCCGAATACTCAATCCCGTTATGAACCATTTTGACATAATGGCCTGCCCCGTCAGAACCTAAAAACGAGCAGCAAGGACCATCGGCAACCTGCGCCGCAATCTTTTTGAACATAAGGGCAATCTCATCATAGGCCGTCTTGTCGCCACCAGGCATCAAGCTGGGCCCATGCAACGCTCCTTCTTCTCCACCGGAAACACCCATGCCGACAAATCGAATCTTTTTTGCAGCCAATGCATGAAAGCGCCGACGTGTATCTTCAAAGAAAGAGTTACCGCCGTCGATTATGATATCCCCCGGTTCCAAAAACGGCAAAACTTGTTCGATCATGTCATCGACAGGTCGTCCAGCCTTTACCATTAGCATCACCCGTCGAGGACGCTCCAATGAAGCAGCCAGTTCCGCAAGAGAATGCACGCCCTTAACGGCTTTGTCCGCTGCTTGCCCGGCAATAAACTCGTCAACCTTCGCCGTAGTTCGATTGAACACAGCAACCTGAAAACCCTTGCTCACCATATTTAATACAAGATTTTCCCCCATCACGGCAAGTCCGATCAAACCAATATCACAAAGTGGTTTCAATGCTAGCCCTCCTCCGTCAAACGCTTAGTGTTTTGCAGTTAAACGATACTACTGAACTATGGAAAATGTCAATTGGATATGATCGCGTCCCACATCAACGCGGTCAATCTGCACTGAAAATCTTCCCCGGGTTCATGATTTCGTTGGGATCCAGCGCCAGTTTTATTGCCTTCATCATTTTCAATTCCACGGGATTGCAATATTTTTTCATGAGTGCCAACCGTTTGTAACCGATTCCATGTTCTCCGGATAATTTCCCTCCGACCGAGTATATAAAAGCATAGAGTTCATCTTGAATCAATGGAAGCTGCTCGTTCCACTGGTCCAGTGGCATATCTTCCTTTAGTATGTCCGCATGAATATTGCCATCTGCTGCATGAGCCGCGACGTGAATAGTCATGCCGTATTTCTGCCCAAGATCTGAAAGTTTCTGTACCACTTCAGGTATGCGAGACATCGGCACCACTGTATCTTCCGCGGAAAAAATCAGACTGCGGGCCCGGTTCGCTTCCCCAAAAGTTTTTCGCGCCTTCCATATTTTTGCTGAATCGGCAACCAATACTTCCATGGCGCCATTTGCTGTGCAAAGTTCGTCAATAAGAACACACTGGTCCTCTAGAATTTCTTCATTATTCCCATCAAGCGAGATAATAATATAGTAACCCTTATCGCTGTGGGGCAATTTTTCATGTAGAAATTCTTCACAGCATCTGATTCCCTTATTGTCCATGAATTCAACACAGACAGGGCTGATTGGCGACTGCATGACTTTGGCGACAATATTGATGGCTGACTCTGGACTCGGAAATACCGCCAACAGATCAATTACATGTTGAAGACGTGGCGCCAGTTTAAGATAGACCTTGGTAACAACCCCTAACGTGCCTTCCGATCCGACTATCAGCTGTGTCAGGCAGTACCCGGTGGAATCTTTCTTCAGTTTCCCCCCCAAGGTCACAATTTCGCCTTCGGGAGTAACGAGTTCCAGTCCCAACACTTGCTGGCGGGTGGTTCCGTACTTCACGGCTTTCAGCCCACCGGCATTGGTCGCCACATTGCCGCCGATAAAGGAACTATCCGAACTACTGGGTTCCCCGGCATATAAATAGCCTTTTTCCGTCGCTATCTTTTGCACATCGACCGTGCGCACACCTGGTTCTACCACGAGCACCATATTTTGTTCGTCAATCTCTATGACTTGATTCATTCGTTCAGTGGACAGTACGATGCCGCCTGCATAGGCGACCGCCGCGCACGCATACCCCGTCCCCGCGCCTCTTGGCACCACGGGAATCCTGCGGCAATTCGCCATTTTGAGAATATCGGCAACTTGATTGGCATTTGCGGGCAGGACAACAGCCTCAGGGTAATGAATATATTTTTCGCCAGTCACTTCATCATGCGAGTAGGGTTCCATTTTATCCCGATCCGTCCATATGAATTTATCGCCAACGATTTGTTTTAGTTCTGCGATAGCAGCTTCGTCCAACGGATGATATTTGTTCATCGTTGTCACTCCTTATGGACACGGCGAAACGAATGTATTACTATCCGTTCCGCCGCAGTTAGTCTCTGTTTGTTTTCAGTATTTCGTTTCGTGTCCGCTGCAGAATTTTACTTAGCGTTGAATTCGCGCCGAACCGCCTGCAGCCATGGCTCGAACTTGATCAATACTGCTCATGGTTGTGTCGCCGGGGAATGTCGTCAGCAACGCGCCGTGAGCCCACCCCAAACGCAATGCAGCTTCTGGTTCCTCGTCGGTTAACAAACCATAAAATAATCCGGAAGCGAAGCCGTCACCGCCGCCAACCCGGTCATAAATATCCAACTCGGCGGTGGGCGCGGTGTAAGTCTTGCCATTGATCCACGCTACAGCACTCCAGCTGTGATGATTCGTGGAATGTACTTCGCGAAGCGTAGTTGCCACAATTTTGATCTGAGGATGTTTCGCAGTCACTTTGTCGATCATGCTGAAAAAAGCACTTGGATCCAATTTTGATTTAGCCGCCACCTCGGGTCCGGGAATGCCCAACCCCATCTGAAGATCTTCCTCATTACCCACAAGAACATCTACGTTCTCCAGGATACGTCCCAGAACCTCAACGGCGCGTTTAGGCCCCCCGACAATATTCCAGAGCTTGGCCCGGTAGTTCAAGTCGAAAGAAACAATGGCGCCCGCCGCTTTAGCTGCCTGCATGCCTTCAATAACGACTTCCGGTGTTGTTTCTGAAAGAGCGGCAAAAATTCCGCCACTATGAAACCAACGCACACCGGCGGCAAAAATTGTTTTCCAGTCGAAGTCGCCCGGCTTGAGTAATCCTCCGGCTTCGTTCGCTCGGTTATAAAATACCACAGGCGGGCGTACGCCCTGACCGCGATCACTGTAAACAGTTGCCATATTGGGGCCGTTGACGCCATTATGTTTGAACTGTTTGTAAAAGGGCTTCACGCCCATCGCCTTCACTCGTTCTGCAATCAGGTCGCCGATGGGATAATCCACCATTGCCGTTGCAACACCAGTTTTTAGACCGAAACAGTCTGAAAGATTTGCGGCGCAATTAAATTCGCCTCCGCTTACGTGGATCTTGCATTCAGTTGCTTTGCGAAACGGTACGACCCCGGTATCCAAGCGATTAACCAGAGCGCCGACAGACAGAAAGTCCAATGCACCTTCGGAACGAAGATTTAAACCGCTAGTACTCATGGTTTTCCTCCTTTAGATTATATGTTTTTATTTTTCGGTGGCAATTGACCACCGTTGCCGCAGCAATAAACATTCGGATGATCCATTTACATATATCGGTTTAGTAAGGGAAGGTACTGATTATCTTGTTTATCCCTACTGATAATGTCACACTACTGCTTCAAGCCGGATACCCATTGCTACTTCTTCCCAAATTACGGTACGAGCTTTGGAGAATCCATTAAAGGTTGTCGCAGACGCAGAACTGTAAGAACCGATATTCGGAACCAAAATCAGATCATTCACATCCAACCTGGCCGTTTCCTTTTCGCGAAAAATTACATCAAATGAATCACAGCTTGGTCCTGCAAAAGTCGCGGATACAACCGGGCCTTCCTTAAATGGCAGCAACTCGAAATCCCAGTGGTCGAAAATTACTCCGGAAAATGTTCCGTAGATGCCTTCATCGAGAAAATACCAGTCTTGATTATCGCGGTGTTGCTTGCCGATCACCTGTGTAATCAGCTTGACCGAAGTACCGCAGATAAATCGCCCCGGTTCGGCCCAAATCTCCGTTTCCGGAAAATATTTCTTTAATCCGTCGTTGATCGAAGTCAGCAGTTTCTGAATGTCTATTTTTGCGCTTCCCGGCGCCCGAATCGGAAACCCACCGCCAATATCGAGGACACGTAGATTCAGTCCCTCTTTTGCCGCTTCATCAAACAGCTTCCTGCAGACCTTGAGAGCATTAAGATACGCATGGTGCTGTGTGGACTGGCTTCCAACATGAAAAGCCAATCCCGCCACATCCAACCCGCAATCGCGAGCTTTGCACAACAGGCGGATCACGTCGGTCGGCTCTGCGCCGAATTTTTTGTTTAAATCGATTAGCGCTTCTGGATTTTGCATACGGACTCGCACCAAAATGCTTGCGGTCGGAGCAACGCGGGCCATTTTTTCAATTTCAGGTTCACTATCAACCATATAATTTAATATTCCCGCCTGACGGGCTGTTTCAATGCTATGAACAGGTTTGATGGGATTGGCGTATACCATATGGTTCCCATCGATGCCCATCTCTCGGAGTTGGAGAATTTCTCCATCCGAAGCAACATCGAAACAAGACCCCAAGTCCTTCAACGTGCGGAGAATCCGTTCGTCTGGATTGGCTTTGACCGCATAATGAATGTTGACTCGGGGCATATGTTCTTTCAGATACCGGTAATTGTTTTTTACCTGTTCGACCGACAATACAAGCAGAGGCGTCCCAAACTCATTCGCCAGTCGCTTCACATCGGCCTTGGATAGATGAAATTCCTTTTGCATATCCACTCCCCTTTTACCCTTTGATTTCGCGGGAAAAAACCCGATTTGATTGTACCATATCAGCAGAAAACTGCAAGGAAAATTTAAGGGGTCGCCTCTGACCCAGAGGCGACCCCTTCGTTTTTCTGAACTATTATTCTTTGCTGACGAGATTCAGCCAGTGCTTACCGATGGGATGAACAGCAAAGCCTTTAATATTGGGACGATATGCAGAAAGAACCACTCCATGACTGATAAATACCCAAGGAGCATCTTTCATGACCATGTCTTGAGCCTTGGCATAGATCTCGGCACGTTTTGCCGGATCCAGCGTTGTACGACCTTGTTCCAATAATTTATCGTATTCTGGATTGGAATAATGCGCCGCATTGAGACTGGACTTGATCTGCCCGCCGTCAAGCAACATCAGGAAATTATCGGCATCGCCGTTGTCGCCGGTCCATCCATAAAAGAAAGCGTCGCCCTCTTCCTGTTTGAGCGCTTCGCGATATTCTTTCCAGGGATAGGATTTTATCGTCATCTTTACGCCGATTTTCGCCAATTCCGCCTGGATAGCAGCAGCAAGCTTCTCCCCGTTTACCGGATTGTAGGGACGCGGGTTGGAGTATGTAATTACAGAAATTTCGAGGTTTGATTTTCCCAATTTAGCCAAAATTTTCTTAGCTTCTTCGGGGTTATAATCAATCGCTTTAGCGGTTTTGGAGTAACCAGGCACAAAATCAGGCAACATAGTATTAGGTAGTTTGGCCAGCCCCAGATAGAGGTAATCGATCAGATTTTGACGATTGATGGCCATACTGATGGCTCGGCGGAGTTCTGGATCCTGGAACGGGCCTTTGTCACAGTAAAAGCCCATATAGTTGATATTCATGCCGGGTTGTTTGAACATCACCATCCCTTTGCTCTCAAGCGTCTTGACGTCGTTAGTATCCACGCCGTCCATGATATCCGTTCCGCCTGCAATCAGGTCGGATGCACGAACCGAGTTCTCCTTGACGAACTTATAGACAGCATTCTTAACTTTGGGTTTATCTCCCCAGTAGTCGGCATTTGTCGTCAATTCGAGATATTGTCCTTTTTCCCATTTGACGAATTTGTACGGCCCGGTCCCAACTGGATTCTCACCCAGATTACCGTTGAACTTCTTCACCGCCGTAGGACTGACGATAAAGGCAGCATGCGTCATTGCCATATTGGCCAGAAATGCAGCAAGCGGTCGATCCAGTACAATTTTCACTGTGTATTCATCCATTACCTGGACCGATTTTACGCCTTCGTAAACGAATTTTGCATAAGGCATGTCCGATTTGCGGTTCGGTTCAAGCTGCCGATCGATGCTAAACTTCACGGCTTCAGCATTAAACGGCGTACCATCATGGAATTTAACCCCTTTGCGAAGTTTAAAAGTCCATTCCTTGCCGTCTGGACTAGTTGTCCATTCGGTGGCCAAGGAAGGTTCAATTTCTGTATTGGTCTTTTTGTAGCGTACAAGACCTTCATAAATTTGGAAAGTGATTTTGGACGATTCAGCGTCGTCGGAGTAAGCTGGATCAAGGCTCCTGGGATCCGCGCCCTGTGCAAAGATTAAAGTGTCTTTGGCCCCTGACTGTTTGGGCGTTTCTTTCTTTTTGTCTCCGCCGCAGCCCGCCAATGCAAGACCGGCGATAAACAACAGCACTAGACATCCGGCGATAATTTTCTTGTTCAATCCTATCACTCCCTTTATTTTGTTACCCTGAAAAATACATCACTATGAATATTATGGATAAAAGTTGAAAACCCTGCTAATCAGAGAGAATTTTGCTTAGCCAGATGGCAGGCCACCCATCGGTTGTCAGTCTCAACCAACGGTGGTTCTTGCACACGGCAAATACTGATGCACTCCGGGCATCGCGTGTGAAAACGGCAGCCAGGCGGTGGGTTAGCCGGACTTGGCAAATCTCCCTGCAAGATAATCCGATTTTTCTTGGCTCCAGGAATCGGCAAGGGGATAGCGGACAGCAATGTGCGAGTGTATGGGTGCAATGGTTGCGAGATTAGTTGCTCTCCGTCCGCCAGTTCCACCAGTTTTCCAAGGTACATGACCCCAATCCTGTCGGAAATGTGTTTCACAACGTTCAACCCATGGGCGATGAAAAGATAAGTCAGCCCCATTTCCTGCTGCAACTCCACTAGCAGGTTAAGTATCTGAGATTGAATCGACACATCCAGCGCAGAGACGGGTTCGTCACAGACAATAAGGCGCGGCTCCACCGCCAGAGCCCTGGCAATCCCGATCCGCTGACGCTGTCCGCCGGAAAATTCGTGCGGATACAAAGCGGCATGATGCGGTCCCAACCCTACCACCTTCAACAACTTTGCTATTCGCTTTGTTCTCTCCTGTCCAGAAGCAATATTATGTAGATACATGGGCTCTGCCAATATATCATTAACCGACATACGGGGATTCAGCGATGCATACGGGTCCTGAAATATAATCTGCGCCTGACGGCGAAAAGTTTTCAACTGGGTTCGGTCAAAGCTTGCCACATTCTGTCCGTCAAAAAGCACTTCACCTGCGGACGGTTCGATCAGACGCAGGATTGAAAGTCCCGTGGTTGACTTGCCGCATCCCGATTCACCGACCAACCCGAGGGTTTCACCCGATTTCACCTGAAACGAAACACCGGCGACTGCCTGGACGGTTCCAATTTGACGGGCAAAAATGCCACCCCTGATTGGAAAGTTTTTGTATAGATTGCGCACATCAAGTAAGACTTCTCCTTGACTCATGACTCGCCTCCCAACGGAAAATGACATGCCACAAGGCGTCCACACGGCTGTTCTAATAAAACAGGACGGTCAATTCGGCAGCGCTCCTGCACATAACGACATCGACCGGCAAACGTGCATCCTGATGGAAGGCAAGACAAATCCGGCACCATGCCTTCAATCGCAAATAACAGGTGCTTTTTTGCCCCATCCAACCGTGGAATCGATTCCAACAGGCCAGCAGTATAAGGATGCATTGGTCTAGAAAAAACCTCCTCGACCGAACCCTGCTCCACAATTCTGCCGGTATACATAACCGCCATATCTTGGGCCATCTCAGCCACAACCCCCAAATCATGGGTTATCAGAACTAGCGCCGTGTTGAACTCGACAGCCAGCTTACGGATTAGGTCCAGTATCTGCGCCTGTATTGTAACGTCCAGCGCTGTCGTCGGCTCATCAGCCAACAACAACTTGGGGTTGCAAGCCAAAGCCATAGCGATCATAACCCTTTGGCGCATACCTCCGCTCATCTGGTGCGGATAGTCCCTTGCCCGAGCAGCCGGGCTTGGAATGCCAACAAGATCAAGCATCTCGACAGCTCTTCCCCATGCGTCTTTCTGCGAATGAATCCTGACAACTTCAGCGATCTGCTCACCGACCGTATAAGCCGGATTCAATGAAGTCATCGGCTCTTGAAATATCATCGATATTTCTTTACCGCGTACTGCCCGAACATTTTCCATCGACATTTTTAGAATGTCCCGGCCATCGAATAGAATTTCGCCGCTAACACGTGCTGGTGGCGTAGGCACCAACCGCATAATGGAAAGAGCTGTCACGCTCTTACCGCAACCGGATTCACCGACAATTGCCATTACTTGGCCCTGACGAACTGTCAGATCGATTCCGTCCACCGCTTTGACAACACGTTTTCCAATATGAAAGTATGTTTTCAGGTCTTTTATTTCCAATAACATTGTTTTATCCACCATTGCCGCGCCTCATTTCAACCTTGGATCAAGTATGTCCCGTAGCCCATCCCCCAAGAGGTTAAAAGCCATTACCGTCACGGTGATTGCCAGTCCGGGAAACATAACGATGTGGGGGGCATTAAAAATCGTTTGTCGTCCCGAGCCGAGCATTGTTCCCCATTCGGCGGTCGGCGGCGCCACCCCTAAACCCAGAAAGCCTAGCGCTGCAGCTTCCAGAATCGCCACCGATATGCCGATTGTTGCCCGAACAATGATCGGCGCCATTACATTAGGCAGAATATGAACAAAAATGAGACGCCTATCCCCGTTTCCGATTGCTCTGGCGGCCATAACATAGACATTTTCCTTAACGGAAAGTACACTGCCACGCACAATCCTCGCGTATTGCGGAATTGAAACGATGCCGATCGCAATGACTGCCTTCTCCACACCACGTCCCATCACTGTCATAAATGCGATTGCTAGCAGAATGCTGGGAAAGGATAACATAACATCCATAACGCTCATGATCATTGTATCGACTTTCCCGCCGTAAAATCCGGCAGTGGCTCCCAACACCACGCCGCATAATAATGCCAGCACCACAGCTTCCACCCCGACAAGCAAAGAAATTCTAGCACCATAAAGAATACGCGACATAATATCCCGCCCCAGTTCATCAGTCCCCAGAACGTGGGCGCCGGATGGTGGTTTGAGGGAATTGGGCAGATTAGATTCATAAGGATCAAACGGAGCCAATGCAGGGGCAAAAACGGCAGAAAATACAAGAACTGCCAATAGAATAAGTCCGATCATCGCAGGACGTGATGCAACAAAACGCTTGATAAATTGGCGACTGCGGCTCTGGACGCAAACATTTTTTTCTTCCTCGGCCATCACCAAAGGCTTTTTTATTTCAGGACTGGTCATTTTTTATGCTTCACCCACTTCAATTGTGTTGGATCCGAGGATCAAGGTAACAGTAAAGAACATCAACAATCAGGTTGACCAAAACAAAAATCGTTGCAATCAGAAGCACAGCCCCCTGAACGCGAGGATAGTCGGATACCATAATTCCGTCCACGATGTATGAGCCAATGCCCGGCCATGAAAAAACAGTTTCCGTCAGAACCGCGCCGCCCAAAAGCGCTCCCATTTGAAGACCGATAACCGTGACAATGGGAATCAGCGCATTTCGCAATGCATGTTTAACGATCACCACTGGCTCACGCAGGCCTTTGGCTCTTGCTGTTCGAACATAATCCTGGCGGATCGTTTCCAGCATCGTCGCCCGGGTCATACGAGCAATAATCGCAGTGGAATAGGCTCCCAGGGCAATCGCCGGCATCATCAAGTGCTTCAGCGCATTCCAGAACGCCTCCGTATCTCCAGTCAGCAAGGAATCCAACAAATATAGTCCTGTTATCTCTTCGGGTCTGAACCCAACCGCAATACGACCAGACGCAGGCAACCATCCAAGCGTAACGGAAAAAAGAATAATCATCATCAATCCCAGCCAAAAGATCGGCATACTGACTCCTAACAGCGCAACCACCATTGCACCGTAGTCAAACAGTGAATTCTGCTTAACTGCCGACACCACCCCCAGGCCAATCCCCAATACTGAAGCGATGCAAATCGCCAACACCGCTAGTTCCGCCGTTGCCGGAAAACGTTTCATCAGTTCTTCCGTGATGGAGGTCTTGGTAATAACGGACTGCCCAAGATCACCCTGAGCGGCGCGAGAAATATAGTCCCAAAATTGCACATGGATCGGATTGTTCAATCCCAGTTCTTCGCGCACCACGGCAACTTGGTCGGGAGTAGCATATTGCCCTAGAATTATTTCGGCCGGATCGACAGTAAAAAGGTGCATCACCAGAAAAACTGCCAGTGACACACCGAAAAGAATCGGAAATAATAAAATAATACGTCTTAGCACATACCGAGCCATTTAAATCTCCCCTCATGGTTGTCTATTGATCGAAGCGTGTCTTTCATTTTATTTTAATCCCTTGCCGCTTGTTGTAAGCGTTCCTACACGCACAATTCGGTCTGCACCGTCAAACTCATCGGTGGAAATTTTTTCGCGGCTGATTTCCTTCAGCCCTTGAAGGCGGATACGTTGCACCGTAACGACAAACCCATTGTAGCCAGCTGATTCGACAATTTCTTGCCCAAATGGCAAGGTCGGATCCTGCTTTATGATGGTTTGGGGAACTCGAACGGTCTTTTCCGTTGATTCAATGTGAACAGTAGGCGCTCCATTTTCTCGTTTTCCATAAATACGCACTTCTAGTTTTCCGGCATCCGCCACACTTCGGAAATATACCGCATGATTTTTCCTGTTTCTGAGTCTCAAATCGATCTGTCCATCCGCCACCGTGGCATCCTGCCCTAACGGCACATAAGCCGGCGGCTGGTAATGAGGGCTACGTTCTACAACGTCAAAATTCGCCAGCAATGCTGCATTATACAGCGTGCTTGATACTTGGCATACTCCACCGCCCCAGTCCATAACAACGCCTGCGCTCGAAAGCGTCGGAGCAGTCTTATATCCCGCTTCCGGCGTCCGCAAACCCACCCGGTCATTGAAAGAAAACTCCTCACCGCCGCCGATCAGCACACCGGCAAGTTTCGCAACCGCAATTTGGATATTGTGAGAACGATTAGTATCAGAAACGTCATAGGTCGTGGAAAAAGCAGACAGCAAGCTGTCGATTCCTTGAAAGTCTTTAGCGCGGATGGCTGCCGCTGTCTCCGCAACTGCCATAGGGACTGCTGCAGAGCTGCCTGTTTCAATAGCAATAACAAGACTCCGAACGGTAGCTGCAATATCTGTATGTCGTCCCGTTTTATCCTCGCTAATATGAATTCCTGCTGGGGATTCCGTAAGAATTGCATCCACTGCTGGTCTGTCCACAGATCTGGCAGCATTCACCACAATGGCGCGAAGTTTCTCTTGATCGGCAGTCAACCCGAGCGGTACTACGCTGCCCCCTTGGCTGGCAACAAACTGCACCTGCAAGCGTTGCAGTAGCCCACCTGTCCGTCCCACGCCATATGCCTGACGTACTAATCCTGCAGCATCGGGGCGGCCAGCAACTGCGTCCCAATCAACACTCCATTTATTTCCCTCAAACTGCAATATAGCAACTGGTTTGGACTGTTTATCCTGCAATGCGGCGGCCACTTTTTTTTCTGCTTCTGCGACCGGCAGTCCCCCCACCGCAATATCGGCCATGATCAAGCCGTGGCAAAGCTTGCCGGAATAAGCCAATGCAATATCATTGGCGATCAGCACTACTCCACCTAATAGAAGAATCAGAAAAAAATAACTAACAAACTTCCTCAAACGCATTTCCCATCCCCGACAATGCTCTTTCATTTATAGACTGAGAATCCCCGCATCAGCGGGGATTCCAACCATCACAGACTGTACGCGCTGAAATCAAAATTCCATTACAGACGCAGATTCATCGTCAGTTCAATCATCTTGTCTTCGTCACGAATTCTTTGCAAAATATCTTCCGTAATCTCGTTGCCCTGTTCAATGATGATGCTACCATCGTTGGCAGAAATCCGCCGATTCACTTTTTTCCCAAGCAAATAGCGTCGTTGTTTCTCTTCGAACAACTGGGCCGCATCATCCGCCGGGGCCGCCGCCGAAGTCGCCATTCCCTCCTGGGCTGCATAAGCGCCGGCAGGAGCCGTACGCGAGACCAGGCCTTCCATCGGCCGTCCGCCAACCGGACCACGCCCTGACGGGTCTGCAGAATCACTGACAATCAACACATCTTTGCCAAAAGTTACAATCTGTTGAACAGGAATCTGAATACGATCTCCAATATTTTCTTCAACTTCACAGGAACTAATACGTCCTGTTTCATCAATAGTAAGTTCCACCACTTTACCGCCCATATGTCCTGACCGGGTCAATGTCCGGGTTCCGATCACTTTAACTCCTGCAGACATCAGTTGTTCCAGTCGAGGGATCGACGTGACCGGGATAAGAACATTTGTGGCTTCCACGGTTACTGCCGACTCGCCCAATCCAGTAATCGCATTGAACGGAAGCAGTTTCGCGCCAAGATACCAGGAGCCGTCATCAACCACCAATGCCACCACTGCACCCTGGGCTGCGTCAATGACCAAGTCCTTTACGGTCCCGACCTGTTTCCCTTCGCTGATGCTGATGACCGGCAGTCTGAGAATGTCCGCACTCTTTTTCATCAATAACCCTCCAAATTACATATTATGATTGCATACGGTCGCCCGCAAAAAATCCCTGCTTTTAGTCTATCCCGACACATTACCGGCGCTGGTTTGAAGCTCCGTCATTTTCTGCTCGAATACCTGAACCAAATGATCTTGCCTTTGGATTTCCGGCAACTGCAAAATTTCTGCCAGCTCCGCTATCGCTTCTGTATAATCGCCCTGGCTTTGTAACGTACTGACAATCTCTGCCACCACCATCGGTAACGCATCACTTTCTGTGTATAGATGTTTGATCAACCGAAACGTTTCCAGGGCACTGATTGTCTGCTGCTGACTTCTCTGTGCAAAAGCAAATTCAAGCAAATCTTCCAGTGAATCGGAGACAGGTTGCGCAAGTTGTTCAATTGCAGCGATTTCCATTTCAGCAGCTTCAGGAACAATGACCGATATAATATCCGGCCTAATAACTTGTTTCTCCGGCATGTCTGCAGCTATCGTCAGTTCCTCCGCTAAGGGTTCTGTAATTTTTGGCTCTTCAACTGTCACTTCTTCCAGCGGCGAGAAGTCTTCCTGTTTCGGTTCTGTCGCCACAAGTTGTTCTAATTCCGGAACAACTGACGTCCACGAAATCTGCGGTGACAAGTCCGACTGTTCGGGCGGAAACTCCAACGAGAGCATCGGCGGCTCGGACCATGCATCTATCTGAAGCTCTGGCTCCATTGTGGGAAAGGGAATGGCTTCGACAGCAGCTTCAAGTTCTTCCCTGACAATCATTGCAGGAAATGCGGCTTCAGCCGGGGGCGTCCATGCAGCTTCCACTTCTGCCGGTTCAAGTGCATTTAGCGCAATAATCGAATGAGATGCCTGTGTTCTTGTATCATATGTAGTCGCCAGCCAAGCAAACCCGACCGCGCTGACTAAGGAAATTCCTACAGATCCCAAAAAACCAGCAGAATGGAAAAACAATCCAGGCAATACCAAAGAAATCAGCCAAGCAAAGCCCACTAGCAACAACAGTAGCCTGCACGACAGATGAATATGAAAAACCAGCTCTGCTAGTTTATATATAAAGAATGTAACCGCAGCTATGGCTACTAATGGAACCAAAAAAAACTCCACCAAGTCCTCCTGCACCGATTTTGCTTTTCAAATATACCTTTGTTTCTGCTTCGACATTATTTTCTTATTTCCTTTTTCCTACAGCCAAAATCATTATAAAAAGCTAATTGTTTTATAAAGTCCCTTCTTCCGGTTGGCGAAAGTGTGACTCTGGCAACTGCAATAATACATCAATAGCACACAAATCATCTTCTGCTTATCTGCGGGCAATCGGCCATTCACCCATGCATAGAACGCCATCACCATAACATTCGTGAGCTGAAACCAAATCTTGTTTGATAGCCGGCAGCGAACGTATACGGAATGTCTTGCTCTGGTACATGCCGCAAAATGTGCAGCAGTTGTGCGGACAATCGATGGTACACTAAATCAGCAGGCTATACGCTTCGCTAGGCGGTTGATAGATAGTTCCTTCGTAACGCACGTCGGCTTCTCTCAACCCATGACTCCATTATAATGATAAAGTTCGACGGACGCTATAGCCGAAATAAATTTAGTCCCCATTCTATGCACTCGTGCAAAAAAAATCCCGCACAACCGTCTTCTCAGTAAAGACTTTCGTTTTTTTGCAATATCTTTTTAGCTTTTCTATTGACACTTTATGTTTCTACTGCGATAATGTATACAAAATCCGAAACAAATTCATAATAAATTGATTAAATTGTGATGACTGGGAGCGGAAAAAACGCAAACCCGTTTCAGAGAGCCGGTGGTTGGTGCGAACCGGTGCGGTGCGTTAATTCTAAATCACCCATGAACTGCTTGCCGAACTCGTCAGTGGAAACTCTTCAGACGATGTTGTAGGTTAAGACGTAGGACCTGCGTTAAGGGACAGCCGGTGATAGCCGGTGGCACAAGTACAATGCAGGGTGGTACCGCGGAACTTCCGCCCCTGACATCACGTTTAACAACGTGATGTCAGGGGCTTTTTCATGTTTACAAACAGAGGAGGATTTATGATGAGTCATATGTTATCTGTTGTTCTACACCGTCAGGAAGACTCTTTACTGAGACTGACCGGATTGTGCTATCGCCGGGGAGTTCCCATCGAAAGCCTTGCCTTTTCACCGAGCGATCAGACCGGTGATGTTCGTATCCAAGCTGTATTATCCTGTGAAAAATCGGTAGCAGATCAGCTCCAACTGCATGTCGCAAAACTTATTGATGTAGTCAGTTCAGAAATATGGCCGAATTATGAAAGGGGACTTAAGCAATGAAAAAACTTTACTATGATCAGGATGCGAACTGGGATCTCATGCTGGACCGCAAGGTGGCCATCATCGGCTATGGCAGCCAAGGCCACGCTCATGCATTGAACCTCAAGGAAAGCGGCGTCGATGTGACTGTTGGGCTGTACCAAGGCAGCAACTCCCAAGCCAAGGCGGAAGCCGCAGGACTCAAGGTTGCTCCTGTCGCAGAAGCGGCTGCCTGGGCCGATATCGTCATGATTCTTATTCCTGATGAAAAACAGGCCGCGATCTATCGCGAACATATCGCTCCCAACCTCAAGTCC